>HF989190.1:0-459 GCA_000431275.1 Prevotella sp. CAG:755
GAACTCAAGATATGTATAGGGACAGTAAAGGTCTTTTTTTGACTTTCTGTTCGCAGAAAGCGTGAGGCCGGAAAAACAGTCAGTGAAGTAGGAAATCCTGTCAGCCGGATGGGATTTACAAGTCGGCTGATAGAAAAAATGGTCAGCCGACCTGTTAGACACGTTTGGGTATCGGTGTTGCCAAGGTCGTTTGTTTGACAACACCGTACAAGCTTTGGAACATGGGATTGAAGAACCTGCTGCATTTCGCCCGCCGTTCCGCTCGTTTGCACTATCTTTTCATCAGATAGGGCGGTGTTCTGGGACGTCCTGATGAAAAACCTGCTGCATTTCGCCCGCCGTTCCGCTCGTTTGCACTATCTTTGTGGCGGAATGAGCAAGCTGACCGACTTTTTTATCGAACAGGGGTTCAAGGCGTTGTCGCGCCTTCCGTTTGGCGTACTCTACGCTCTTTCCGAC
>HF989190.1:567-12984 GCA_000431275.1 Prevotella sp. CAG:755
CCTTTCCCGAAAAGTCGGTAGCCGAACTGAAAAGCATCGAACGGGACTTCTACCGACGCTTCTGCGACTACGCAGTCGAGACAGTGAAACTCATCAGCATCGGTGAAGCAGACATACGGCGGCGTATGGAGTTCGTAGGGCTCGACGAAGTGGAAGCACAACTTGACAGCCATCCGTTCGTTTTTCTCTACCTGGGCCATGTGTTCAATTGGGAATGGGTATCGACTATCCCTATGTGGACAAAACGGGAGGCAACTCACGGCGCGCAGCTCTACCGCCCGTTGAACAACGCTGCTTTTGACCGTCTTTTCAAACACCTGCGCACACGTTTCGGCGCCGAGAATATCTCGAAGTATGATGCTTTCCGACGCATCATGCGGCTGAAAGCCGAAGGCGTCCCGACGATCATCGGTTTCATCTCGGACCAAGCGCCGCGTGTCCAGAACATACACGATTGGACTACTTTTCTGAATCAGGACACTCCTGTGTTTACCGGCACCGAGCGCATTGGGAAAAAAGTCGATGCAGCCATCTATTACGTCGATATGGAGCGAGTGAAGCGCGGATATTACCGGGCGACGTTCCGCCTGATGAGCGACGACGTGCGGTCGGTGCCCGACTATGAACTGACAAACCGATACATGAATCTGCTTGAACAGACAATCCGCCGCCAGCCGGCCGGATGGCTTTGGTCGCACCGCCGGTGGAAACACAGGCGGCAGCCGACGGCACAAATTTAGCCGGAGATAGCGGCGGTATGTCATCCGGAATACGTATCTTTGTTCCCGGTTTTACGCCTCCGTAGTTCAACGGATAGAATAGAAGTTTCCTAAACTTTAGATCCGAGTTCGATTCTCGGCGGAGGTACGACGGGTTTGCCCGAAAGGGACAAGCCCGTTTTTCATGCCTGATGTTGTCAACGACCGCTGCTTCCGTGTTTCCAGGTCGCCGACTTGAAAAAGGCACATCCCCTGCCCTCGTTCGTGCGACGGGGACAGGGGATGCGTAAAATTCGATAGCTTTTCCGCGGACTACATGGGGATGTTGAAACCTAAGCTGATGTTCGTGTTGGCACGGTTCAGAGGAATGAAAGGTTTGCCGAATTTTCCCCAGATCATGCGATCGGAAGCCAAGTAGAAGTTGAACTTGTTCACGTAGAAGCTCAACATTCCACCAAGCTGCCACCCGGTGCTCGAACCGCTGGTGTTGAGGTTAGCCTCGAACCACTTGACGGGACGGACGGCAGCCGAGAGCATCCCCTGGTGGTAGGAGTAACGTCCGTGTATGCGCGAAGTATAGAGGAAACCGACACGGAATTTGTCATAGAACGGCATCGTGTATTCGGCGCCGATGTTGAGCGTGGCGGCAAGTCCTTGGGTCTTATTCCCCTTGCCGTCGTCATAAATGGAGAAGACGCGGTTCAAGTCGTCGCCGAGGTTCTCGAACTGATCGCCGATCTTGTTGCTCTCGTCGTCGCCGCTGACCCAAATGTCGGTGAATCCGTCGAACGTATATTCACCGCGCGAACTGGCCATGTTGACATCCTTCCAGCTGATAAAGCCGAGATCAGTGATCGAAGCGCTGACCGTCAGGTTGTCCAGTACTTGATAAGTGGCGCCAAAGTCGAATGCTAGTCCGAAACCGGGAAGCGAGAAACTGTAATCGTCGATTCCGTCGACCTTTCCGCCGCGGTTGGGGTCGATGGTGGCTGGATCATTGCCGTCGTCATAACTGAAATTCGATTTGCCAAGTGCGGCTGCCAGTTTGGCGTCGGCATTGATGGACCATTGGTCGCCGTTCATCGTCACGTCCATGTGCTCCACGTTGAAGTCGGCGTACGCTGCTCCGATCAGAAACTTCATCTTTGCACCCACTTTCAGGCGATCGGTGATCTGGTGGGAGTGACCGAGAGCAAGTTCAAGGTAATTCTGTGTGCGGATGCCGAGATTGTCGATGCTGTACTGCTCATGGGCGCCCGTCTCCTTCATGAATTCGAACAGCTCGTAGGGCAGGGTCACGTTGGTGCTTGATTTGAGGTTCAGCTCGACGGAGTTCATACCCTTGAAAGCCTGGAAGGCGAACGAGAAGAGGTTATAGTTGATATAGACGTCCAGCCTGTTCTTGTCGTGCAGGTTGCCGAGAAATTCGCCCGCACTGATCTCAGGATTCATGAACGTGGTGAGATCGTAGCCCGGCCTGTTACTTTTGTAGACAAAGTCAGCCATGCCGACGTTTCCTGTCGTACCGATGTTGATGTTGTTGAGCAGGGGAACGCCTACGTAAGCTGAATCGAGCAACGCAGGATTCATCTGGTGGCGGTTGACCGACGTTTGCATAAAATAAGCGGAACGCAGGTCTTGTGCGGCGGTGGAAGTGGCTGCCGAAGCGAGTAAGAGTGCAGCCGTATGTTTGAGGATACTTTTCATAATGGAGTGTCAGTCTTAGGGGTTAGTTGAAATCGCCGATTACTTGTCCCAGGAGTTTCAGACGCAGGTTGTCGAGGTAGAAGTACTGGTCTGAGCGCAGTTCGCCGGTGGCCGGGGAGACGGCGACGATGTGGAAGCGCAGTTTGTCGAGGCGTGAGATGTCGGCGGGGTTCTGCGCCGTCAGCGTGAGGGTGATGGGTGTTTTCGTGGCAGTCGTCCCGTCGCCAGCGGCGATGATGTCGGTGGTCACGTCGACGCCGTCGAGCACACGGCCGTCGACGCCGACGGGCTCAACGCTGATTTCGAGTTCCATCGGAACGAGGTTGTAGGCGTCGGCAGTGATGTCGAAACCCTTGGCCTGGTAGTCTTTCAAATCGTCGTTCATGTCGTCGACAGAGTCGTTGTAGACGATGGTCGTGCCGGCGTTGAAGGTGAACGGTACGAGCACTTCGTAGTTCACGTCGGCCGAGTAGCTGCGGTCGAGGTAAATGTCGTGAAGCACGCCCTGCTTGACGTTGACACGGCCGTCCTTGCAGTCAACTTGGATGTGGTCGGGCAGTTTCCGGATCAGGCTGTTGAGGTCGTTGACCACCTCTACGTAGCTGCCGGCGGCGATGCCGTCGGGATCATAAGGCTGGTCGGTCTGGCTGTAATAGTAAGTGGAAATGTGTCCGAAGGGGATGTCGTTCTTGCCGCTTTGCGGGAGGCTGGCGGCGCCGATGACCTGTCCGCCGTCGGCCACGGAAGTCACGCTGCCAGAGAATTCGACAGGGACGGGCAGGTTCGTGGCGTCGATGTCAAAACGGATGGTCGGGTTTTGCATATTGAGCGTTACGCGATTGTCGGTGAGGAAGTCGGGCAGGTCGTTGCTGATTTCGACAGGGTCAATTTCCGGATTGATTTCCGGGTTGACTTCGCCTTGCACACGCTCTGCCTCGATTTGTCCGCCGCCTTGCAGTTCGACGAAGAGGCGCATTTTGACTACGTCGCCGTCGTTCATGTATTGCTCGCGGGCCGAGGTGACAGCGAAGTCGCCGCGCATGGTGATGTCGTCGGTGAAGCGGATGTAATGGTTGCCCTGTTCGTCGGTTTCGATGGGAAGACCGAGGCCGTTGGGGCCTTCACCGAAATCCAGGTGGTCGAGGTAGACTTGTCCGAGTACGACCGATTTCGAGCCCACGCCTGACAGGTCTGCGATATGGAGCACGTTGTTTGCATCGGTGTTCAGGATTTTCACGTAGTCAGGGAACTGGATTTCCATGTTGCGGACACTTTCGATCATGAAGTCGAGATTAGGATTGCTTGGGGAGACTTCGAGTTTCAGATCGAAGACAGAGCTCTTCGGGTAGATGGCCCGGAGGCTGTTGATGTCGTCCGAGATGTCGTCGATGTTGGTTTCGATCGGACTGGAACCGTCGACACCGGCTTTCGAAAACTCACGGCCGGCAGCCACGACGACCGACGAGGCTCCGTCGGGGTTGTCGAAATCGTCGAAGCTCACTACGTCTTGTGAGGAGTTGATTTCGACATGCTCGATGCTGCCGATGGCGTTTTTGACGCTGACATCGAAAGACGTGTGGTCGGTCTTGACTAAATAATAGAGGTTTTGGCCGTCTGTTTCGACGAGGTCGTTGTCTTCAATGTCAAGCACGTCGTTCAGCATGACGTGTTCGGTGTTTCCGAGACGGAGCGAGAGTCCTTCGGAGCCCAAACCAACGGTCATGTCGAACTCTTTGTCAAGGTCGTACGTGTCGTCGATGCTGCACGACGTCGTCACGCCCGAAGCAAGCGCTATGGCGATGAGGCTTGCGTACAAGTTCATACGTTTGTTCATTGCGTTTGTTTTAAGTGGTGGTTTATATAAAATGTGTGTCAGTTATTCACCTTTGTCTGAAACAATAAATGGCATTCCCTAACGCCACAAAAGTAATAATAATTAAGCTAATGAACGTTATAAATCCTGTGATTTGTAATCGTAATGTAGAATCTTGTTGAATGTTAGGTAACATTCGTCACGGGAAACAGTGAACAGGAAAGACATGGATGGCCGTGCGGGAATACGCGGCAAGCGGTCGCGGTTGGCGGTCGGGATGACAAAAAAACTGTCAGCCATCCAGAACTTACGGGACGGCTGACAGGAATTTTCAAATGACTGACAGAATTTTCTGGATGGCTGACCGAAAAATAGTTTTCCTTTTCAGGATAAAGAAATATCCTGCTCACCGTTGCGTATGGGCAGGTTGGCCTGAGGGATGCAGTGCCGGTTTGCGGAGTCAGGGTTGGACGCGTTCGGCCTCGCAGGGCTCGTGCATGAAAAGCGTAGCCGATTCGGCGAACTTGTCGGCAGCTTCTGTCGTGAGGTAGTGGCAGTGTCCTCCCTTGGTGCATTGTGCGTCCATTTCAGGGTGGCGCTGGAAATAGTCGCGCAATGATGTGGCCACGTATTCCCCTTGCGGTACGATGCGCACACCGGGCGGCGTGTATTTCAGTATTTTGTTCATCAGTAGCGGGTAGTGCGTACAAGCCAGCACGAGGGTGTCGATTTCCGGGTCTGTGCGCAAAATACCTTCGATACGTTTGCGTACGAAGTAATCTGCGCCCGGCGAGTCGAATTCGTAGTTTTCGACGAGGGGCACCCACATCGGGCAGGCCATCTGGCTGACGGTGATGTCGGGATAAAGTTTGTGGATTTCCAGCTCATAGGAATGCGAGTTCACCGTACCGGCCGTGGCGAGTATGCCGACGTGGCGCGTCTGCGTCAGGCTGCCGAGGGTTTCGACTGTCGGTCGGATCACGCCGAGCACACGGCGCGTGGGATCAAGCCGGCCGAGGTCGTTTTGCTGGATAGTGCGCAGGGCTTTGGCCGAAGCGGTGTTACAGGCCAGTACGACGAGGTGGCAGCCGCGGGCAAAGAGCAGTTCGACAGCCTGCCTAGTGTATTCGTAGACCACTTCGAACGAATGTGCGCCATAGGGCGCCCGTGCGTTGTCGCCGAGATACAGGTAATCGTAGGCCGGCATCAATTGGCGGATTTGGCGCAGAATGGTAAGCCCGCCGTAGCCCGAGTCGAACACACCGACGGGGCCCGGCGTTGTGGGAAGCGTGAACGGTTGGTCGGACGGAGTCATGGTCTCAGTTTGTTCAGCTGTATGCGGACGTAGGGCGCTGCGTCTTCTGACAGCAAGGGGTTGTAGTAAGGACAGGCGCCCCTGTCGGTGTTGATGATGAAGTCGTAGCCTCTCTCTGCGCCGGCAGCGCGGATAGCGGCGTCGAGACGGGAACGCACGGGACCCATGAGGTCGGCCTCGGCTGCCCGAAGCAGGCTGTCAGCTTGTTCGCGAAAGGCAAGATCACGCTCCATCTCGTTTTGCAGGTCGCGCTGACGTTTGAGCAGGATGCTTTTCGGAAAATTCTTTTGGCCGTCGAGAAATTCCGTAAAGAGACGCTTGAAGTTGCTGGCGTTGTATTCAGCTTCTTTTTCGTATTGCTGGCGGAGCCGGCTCAGACTTTCGAGAGCGCGGACATACTCCGGCATGGCCGTAAGCAGGGAGTCGTAGCTCAGCACGCCGTAGCGCGAGCGGGCAATGAGGGAGTCAGGAGCTGTTTTAGGTCCGTTCGCTGCGACGGGTTGTGCGCCGGACGGAGTGACTACTTGTGCGCTGGCGCCGGCCAGACAGCCTGAAACGGCCAGCACGGTCGCCAGGAAAATGTGTCGGTACAGGTGGGAAAAACGCATCGTTTGTTTCTGTTTTCTGCAAAGGTAGTGCAAACAAGCGGAAAGGCCCGCGAAAATCTTCCGGTTTTTCGCAGGCCTTTCCCGGGTGTGTCTCTATTTCTTATGGGAGTTGGTGTTTTTTTCCGGAGTATTCCAAGATTTCCGGTTTTGCTTAGTACTTGAACGTGCTCCCTCCGAGGAACTCGCGCAGCAGCGAGGTGGGCGGCAGTCCCCGTGTCGAGATGGGTTTCAGGTAGCGCAGGAACTTGCTGAGGCGGTAAGCCTCTGAATACTCAGGCACATTCTCGGGCACTTGTTCCAGCAAGGGAAGCGCCTGACTGCGCAAGGCGGCAAACTCAAAGAGCAAGGCCGAATTGAACATGGCGTCGGCATTCTCTTGGTAGGGGAAGATCCAACGGTCTTCCCCTTCGCGCACTGAGGGCCAGCGACGGATGGTTTCCGTGGCCGAATAGCCGCGATACTTGTAGTCGCGGACGATGCGGCGCAGGAGTCTGTTGTCCGTGGTGGGGATGTAGTTGTGGTCGTCGAGCAGGATGGTGGTCAGGGCCGAAGCATAGATTTTGTATTTCCGTCTGTCTGGAATGTCGGCAGTCAATTGCGGATTGAGTGCATGGATACCTTCGAGGACGAGGAGGGTGTTTCGGTCGATGTGGAGGCGGTTTCCGCTTTTTTCGCTCTTTCCTGTCTGGAAGTTATAGCGCGGCAGTTCTACTTCCTCGCCTGCCAAGAGGGCTTGGAGCTGTTCGGAAAGGAGCGGGAGGTTGAGTGCTTCGATGTGTTCGTAGTCATAGTCGCCGTTGGCGGCGTGGGGTGTCTTGTCGCGGTCGACGAAGTAGTCGTCGAGGGAGATGGGGACGGGTTTGAGGCCGCAGGCCATGAGTTGCACGGAGAGGCGCTTTGAGAAGGTAGTCTTTCCGCTCGACGAGGGGCCGGAGATGAGGATGACTTTCACCTCGGGGCGTGCTTCGATGGCGTCGGCGAGGCGGCTGATCTTCTTTTCCTGCAACGCCTCGGAGACGTTGATGAGCTCGTTGGTAAATCCGCGTGCGCACGCTTCGTTGAACTCGCCGACGGTCGAGACACCGAGGATTTCCTGCCAGCGGTGGTGTTCGTTGAAGACCGTGAAGATTTTCCGCTGCGCCGTCGGCGGTTGCAGGCGTGTCGGGTTGTGGCGGTCGGGCAGGCGGAGGAGCAGTCCGTCGAAGTAGGGCACGATGTCGAACAGGCGGATCTGTTTTGTGTTGACGAGCAGTGAGCCGTAGAAGTAGTCTGCCGTGCCGTCGAGGGTATAGTAATAGGTGTAAAGGGAACCGGTGCTTTCGAGCAGTTTCGCCTTGTTTTCGAGTCCTTCACGGCGGAAGAGTTCGACGGCCTTCTCCGTGGGGCACGTGATGCGGTGGAAGGGAATGGCGGCGTCGACAATCTCGTGCATGCGCCGGCGCAGGGCGTCGATATCATCCTTTTGGAGTTCGCGGCCGAGGTCGAGGCGGCAATAGTAGCCGTTCGGGACAGGTGTGTCGATGCGCAGGCGGGCACCGGGGTAGAGGTCTGTGACGGCCTTGTAGAGTACGAAGAAGAGCGAACGGGTATAGGTGCGCATGCCCGAGGGCGACGTGATGTCAAGGAACTCCACGTCTTTGTCGTTGAAGCACATGAAGTGGAGTCCCTCGACCTTGTTGTTCACCTTGGCGCTCGTCACGCCGTAAGGCATGTCGAGGCCGATGAGGCGGTAGACGTCTTCGAGCGTCGAGCCGATGGGGACATCGTGGCGCTCGCCGGTGTTGAGGCAATGGATGGTGATTTTTTTGTCCATAGACGTAAGGTTTAGGCGGACCGGCGCAGCCGCGAAGGTGGCGGGTGCCGGTTTTGTTCGGTTTTCCAAAGTTGAGGAAAAAAGTCGGACCGTGCCGTGTCTGCCAGCGACTTTAACGTTTTTTACTTTGCGGGAGTCTGTTTCACACGGTGGCCTGACTAAAAACTCGGTTGGCAGGCTCGTGCCCAGCGGGCAGGCGACTAAGAATTACAAGTCGGCTGACTGAAAATTCTGGATAACTGACAGGAATTTCCGGACGGCTGACGGAAAATATGAATAGGCACTTTGTCCGGGCAGACGGCGTTTGTGCTGAAAACAGTTTGTCCGACAGGATTTCCTGTCGGACAAACTGGAACTTCTGTCGCGTACGACAGTTTTTGTGTCGTATGGCTAAGGACGCCGGGCGCTATTCGTTGAGCAAGTCTGGGCGCAGGCGTTGTGTCCGTTCGAGCGACTGGCTGATCTCCCACTCCTTTATCTTTGCCTCATGGCCTGAAAGGAGCACGTCGGGCCCCCGCCAGCCTTTGTAGTCGGCCGGGCGTGTGTAGACGGGGGCAGCCAGCAGGTTGTCTTGGAACGAGTCGTTGAACGCGCTCTGCTCGTCGCCCAGCACGCCGGGTACCAGGCGCACGATGGCGTCGGTCATGGCCGCCGCGGCAAGCTCCCCGCCCGTCAGGACGAAGTCGCCGAGGCTCACCTCCTTGGTAATGAGATGCTCGCGGATGCGGTAGTCGACACCCTTGTAGTGACCGCAAAGGATGATGAGGTTTTCAGCGAGCGAGAGGCTGTTGGCCATCGGTTGGTCAAAGCGTTCGCCGTCGGGTGTGGTAAAGATGACTTCGTCGTAATGCCTTTCGGCTTTTAGCGCCGATATGCACGCGTCGATCGGTTGGCAGGCCATGACCATTCCGGCAAAGCCTCCGAAAGGATAGTCGTCGACGCGGCGGTGGCGGTCAGTGGTGTAGTCGCGCAGGTTGTGCACGTGGATTTCGACGAGGCCTTTCTTCTGGGCCCGGGCCAGTATGGAGGTGTTGACGAAGCCGTCGAGCATTTCTGGTAGCACGGTGATGATGTCTATGCGCATGGTGAGCGTGGAGTTGGGCGGCGTGGCCGCAGTGTTTAAGTCCCTGCAAAATTACGCAATCTTTGAGGAAATCGTTACTTTTGCCTACGTAAAACCTTTTCCCATGACTGACAAAGAACGCATCGACTGGCTGCGCAACGAGCTGACCCGTCACAATTATAACTATTACGTCAAGAACGCCCCCGAAATCACTGACCAGGAATTCGACGGCCTGATGCACGAGCTTCTGGCGCTCGAAGCGGCCCACCCCGAGTGGGACGACGACACGTCGCCCAGCCGTCGCGTGGGGAGCGACCTCAATCACGAGTTCACGCAGGTGGCTCACCGCTATCCCATGCTCTCGCTTGACAACACCTATAACCGTGATGAGGTGGGCGCTTTCTACCAACGTGTCAGCGCCGGGCTTGGCGGCGAGCCTTTCTCGCTTTGTTGCGAACTTAAATTCGACGGTTTGAGCATTTCGCTCACCTATGAGGAAGGGCGGCTCGTGCGGGCCGTGACGCGTGGCGACGGAGTGCGCGGCGACGACGTTACGGAAAACGTGCGCACCATACGGACCGTGCCGCTTATCCTGCCGCCCGGCGGCGCGTGGCCGGCATCGTTCGAAATGCGCGGTGAAGTACTCATGCCTTGGGAAAGCTTCGAGCGTCTCAACCGGGAACGCGAGGCCCGCGAAGAGCCTCTTTTTGCCAACCCGCGCAACGCCGCGTCGGGCACTCTCAAAAGCAAGAATTCCGCCGTCGTCGCCCGGCGTGGCTTGGACGCTTACTTTTACTACGTGTTGGGCGACGTGCTGCCCTCGGACAGCCATTATGAAAATGTCCGCGCCGCCGCGTCGTGGGGCTTCCGCGTCTCTGATGCCATGCGCCGCGTCCGGACGCTTGACGAGGTTTACGCCTTCATCGACTACTGGGACACGGAGCGCCGGCGCCTGCCCGTGGCCACCGACGGCATAGTTCTGAAAGTCGACTCGCTCTCACAGCAGCGCCGCCTCGGCCTCACGGCGAAAAGCCCACGTTGGGCGATTGCCTACAAGTTCCAGGCAGAACGCGAGAGAACGCGCCTCGTCGAAGTGACGTACCAAGTGGGGCGTACAGGTGCCGTGACGCCCGTGGCCAACATGGAACCCGTGCAGCTGGCCGGTACGGTGGTGCGCCGCGCCTCCCTGCACAATGAGGACATCATGCGCCAACTCGACCTTCATGAGGGCGACTGGGTCTATGTGGAGAAGGCCGGCGAAATCATTCCGCAGGTGGTAGGCGTCGACGCAGCCGCCCGCGCCGCCGGAGCTCAGCCCGTGCGCTTCATCACGCACTGTCCGGAGTGCGGGACTGCACTGGTGCGTTATGAGGGAGAGGCGGCCACTTACTGCCCGAACGACGCTACATGTCCCCCGCAGTTGAAGGGGCGCATCGAACACTTCATCAGCCGCGATGCCATGGACATCAGCCAGCTCGGGCCGGAGACCGTGGAGGACTATTACAGCCGCGGGCTTATCCGCGACGCCTCCGACCTCTATGAAATCCGCACCGAAGACATCAACGGCGCCGACGGCACACGCCAACGCTCGGCCGAGCGCATCGTCGAAGGCATCGCCCAATCGCGGTCGGTGCCTTTCGAGCGCGTGGTCTACGCCCTGGGTATCCGTTTTGTCGGCAAGGTCGTCGCCAAGCAGCTTGCGCGGCATTTCAAAAGCATTGACGCTCTCATGACGGCCTCGCTCGACGACCTCTTGCAGACCGAAGGTGTCGGGATTGTCATCGCGCAGAGCGTGATGGCCTACTTTGCCCGTGAAGAGAACCGCCGCTTTGTCGAACGCCTGCGCAAGGCCGGATTGAAGATGGAGATAGAACAGGCAGAAGCTGTTTCAGACCGGCTGGCGGGCAAGACCATAGTCATCAGCGGTACGTTCAGCCAACACACAAGGGAAGAATACAAAACGCTTATAGAGCGGCACGGTGGAAAAAACGCAGGCAGCATTTCCGGCAGGACGTCGTTCATCCTTGCAGGTGAAAACATGGGGCCGGCCAAACTGGAAAAGGCCGCGAAAGCAGGAGTCCCGCTTGTCAGCGAAGCGGAGTTCCTGGCTATGATAGAGTAAAAAAAGACGGCCGCCCTGTCGGTTCCCATTATATTTAGTAATTTTGCCCCCGTAAGTAATGACAATTTGGTGAAAAGTAATGAATAATATCTTCAAAGGTGAGGGCGTGGCGCTGGCCACCCCGTTTACGGAAAGCGGCAGTGTGGACTACGACGCCCTCAGCGGACTTATCAGTTCGCAGATAGCGGGCGGCGTGGACTTCGTCTGTGTGCTCGGCACGACAGCCGAGACACCCTGTCTCTCGGCAGCAGAGAAACAGACGGTCAAGGACTTTGTCGTGCAGGAAGTGGCCGGGCGTGTTCCCTTGTTGCTCGGTTGCGGCACGAACTGCACCGAGACGGTGGTCGATTTCCTACGCCACGGCGACTTGTCGGACATCGACGGCGTGCTGGTAGTCTGTCCGTACTATAACAAACCGACGCAGGCCGGGCTTTTCGCCCATTTCAAGACAATAGCCGACGCGACGGCGTTGCCTGTCGTGCTCTATAACGTGCCGGGCCGCACGGGTGTCAATCTCGAAGCCGAGACTGTGCTGAAGCTTGCCATGGAGTGCGAGAATGTCGTAGCCGTCAAAGAGGCTTCGGGCCGGCTGGATCAGGCCGAAGCCATTCTCGATCGGGCGCCCAAAGGTTTTGAATTGCTGAGCGGCGACGACGGCCTGACTCTCGAACTGATCCGTCGCGGAGCCACGGGCGTCATCTCCGTCGTGGCCAACGCCTATCCTGCCGAGTTCGGCACCATGGTCCACGCGGCGCTTGACGGCGATTTCGACAAGGCCGAGGCGGCCAATGAAGTGCTGGCCCCACTCTATCCCCTCCTCTCTGTTGACGGGAATCCGGCCGGACTGAAATCCCTGCTCGACGTGCAGGGAAAAGCGGGCAACTATCTGCGCCTGCCCCTTGTGCCGGCCAGCGAGGCGACCTATGCGAAGATAAAGGCTTTTGCCGACGCCATGAACGCCTGAACGGCATCCGGATACGATTAGAATAGTTTGGAGAGGCACCGTTTCCCGTAGGGACGGTGCCTCTTGCGTAACTTGGGGCGACAAACTGCCCCACCCTGTTGTTTTTCTGCGTAATGAATGCGTCTTTACGCCGTCTTGTCCTGCCCTTTGGGCGGTTTTGTTATGCCTGTTCCGGCTGATGGCTTCACAAAATGAAGTTTCAGCTGTTCTGTCAGTAAAACATCGCTTTACGAATGGTTCTGGCAGTTATCCGGGCGATACGAGTGTCGCCCCTACGTGTGCTTTGTGTGTTT
>HF989191.1:0-3833 GCA_000431275.1 Prevotella sp. CAG:755
GACGCCTGCCGGTGCTCACCTACCTCAGTCCACTCGACCGCCACGCCCTGCGCAACATCCTGACCGAACCGAAGAACTCCATCATCAAGCAATATGTCAAGCTCTTCGCCATGGATGGCGTTACGCTCACCTTCGCTCCCGAGACGCTTGACTACATTGTCGACAAAGCTGTCGAGTACAAACTCGGAGCCAGGGGGTTGCGGTCCATCGTTGAAAGTGTCATGATCGACGCCATGTTCGAAAGTCCGTCCGCCCAGCGAAAGGAATTCACCGTCACACTCGATTACGCCAAACGACAACTTGAAAAATCAAGACAACAGACGGCACATGACTGACAGCAACAAAGAAAAAAGGGAAGAAGTTTGAAATTTCTTTCTTTTTTTCTCTGAAATGTCACTCAGAACTCGAAAGTTGTTTATATCTTTGTTTAGCGTATAAGAAACTGGCATACGCGTAACCACCGATGCGCCAGGAAAAAAGGCCGGTCAACCTGCCTGGATTTGGACAAAACCTTTCTGAGTTATGAAAACGACAGTGAATTTGAACGAAGAACTGAAAAAACATTTCGGCTTTGACACGTTCAAAGGCGACCAAGAGGCCATCATCCGCAACCTGATGGAGGGCAACAACACGTTTGTGCTCATGCCAACCGGAGGCGGAAAGTCTCTCTGCTACCAGTTACCCTCGCTCCTGATGGAGGGTACGGCCATCGTCATTTCACCGCTCATCGCACTCATGAAGAACCAAGTCGACGCAGTCAGGCACATGAGCGAAGAGGACGGCATCGCCCATTTCATAAACTCCTCGCTCAACAAATCCGCCATTGACCAGGTAAAAACCGACATCCTGTCCGGGAAGACCAAACTGCTCTACGTGGCGCCCGAATCGCTCACGAAGCAGGAAAACGTCGACTTCCTGAAAAACATCAAGATTTCGTTCTATGCCATCGACGAGGCGCACTGCATCTCCGAATGGGGTCACGATTTCCGCCCGGAATACCGACGGATCCGCCCCATCATCAATGAGATAGGCGAAGCCCCCGTAATCGCACTCACGGCCACGGCCACCGACAAGGTCCGCACCGACATCAAGAAGAATTTGGGCATACAAGACGCGAAAGAGTTCAAAAGCTCATTCAACCGCCCGAACCTATACTATGAAGTGCGGCCCAAGACAAAAGACATAGACAAAGACATCATCAAATTCATCCGGCAACACAGCGGCAGCAGCGGCATCATCTATTGCCTGAGCCGCAAGCGCGTAGAAGAACTCGCCGAAGTGCTCAGGGCCAACAACATCAAAGCCCAGGCTTACCATGCGGGAATGGATTCGGCCACACGCTCACAGACGCAAGATGACTTCCTCATGGAGAAGATTGACGTCATCGTCGCAACCATCGCATTCGGGATGGGCATCGACAAGCCGGACGTCCGGTTCGTCATCCATTATGACATACCCAAAAGCCTTGAAGGCTACTATCAGGAAACCGGACGTGCCGGACGCGACGGCGGCGAAGGCCGCTGCATCGCCTTCTACTCGCACAAAGACCTGCAAAAGCTCGAAAAATTCATGGAGGGAAAGCCCGTGGCCGAGCAAGACATCGGCCGTCAGCTCCTCAAAGAAACCGCGGCATATGCCGAGTCGTCTGTCTGCCGGCGCAAGTTACTGCTCCATTACTTTGGTGAAGAATACACTCACGACAATTGCGGTAACTGCGATAACTGCCTAACGCCCCAAACAAAAGTGGAAGCAAAAGACCAACTATGCAACGCGCTCGAAGTCATCCTTGCCTGCAAGGAGAACTTCACCGACGATTACATCCGCGACATACTGCAAGGAAAAAAGACAGAAGAAGTCACCGCCCACAAGCACGACCAGCTCGAACTCTTCGGCTGCGGAGAGGACGAGAGTGAACAACTCTGGAACGCTGTCCTGCGCCAGGCCGTCATAGCCGGCTACCTGCGCAAGGACGTGGAAAACTACGGTGTCCTGAAAGTGACAGAAAAAGGCCACAAGTTCCTCGAAGAACCCACGAGTTTCGAGATAGTGGAAGACCGTGACTTCGACGACACGGAGAATGAAGTCCCCATGCAAAGCGGAGGCGCCTGTGCCGTCGACCCGGTCCTCTACCAGATGCTCAAAGACCTGCGCAAGCGTATGTCCAAGGACCTTGACGTGCCACCCTACGTCATCTTCCAGGACCCCTCGCTCGAAGCCATGGCCACCATCTATCCCGAGACACTCGAAGAGCTACAAAACATCCCCGGTGTCGGCGCCGGTAAAGCCAAGCGCTACGGCAAGGAGTTCTGCGAACTCATCAAGCGTCACTGCGAGGAGAACGAGATCGAGCGCCCCGAAGACTTGCGCATCCGCACCGTCGCCAACAAGTCGAAGCTCAAAGTCAGCATCATCCAGAGCATCGACCGTAAAGTCGCCCTCGACGACATCGCAGTTGCCAAGGGCATCGAGTTCGACGAACTGCTCGACGAGATCGAAGCCATCGTCTATTCCGGCACGAAAATCAACATCGACTATTTCATCAACGACGTCATGGATGAGGACCACGTCAGCGACATCTACCTCTATTTCAAGGAATCGGATACTGACAACCTCGACGACGCCATCGATGAGCTCGGCGACGACTATACGGAAGAAGAGATCCGCCTCGTCCGCATCAAGTTCATCTCCGAGATGGCCAACTGACGCCTCCCCCTCTCCGTCTCCGGAAACACCACAGTACTGACAGGGAGAGCAATCAAAACAACAGGAAAAACGGTCGCAGTGACAGGATTTTCTATCACTGCGACCGTTTTCCGCATCTCTGTATCCCACGCCCCTACGGTAAAGAAATGTAAAATTCGCCCACCTTCACGCCTAAGCCCTGTTAAGCCAATTTTCTCCACTGTTAAAAGAAAGGAACTCCGGACTACTTTTCGCCCGTTTTTAGTGCTCAACAAGCCGAACGGGCATTATTTTTGCACTTACGAAAACAAACGTTCAACATACAAACGATATGAAAAGAAAGACATTAGGTATCATGGCCCTCGCTCTCAGCTTGACCTACCTGCCCGCCTTGGCGGAAGCCCCAGTGGCCACCCAGCCGGTCGACCTGACCTACGCAGCCGAAAAAACGGTGAACTCCGTTGTCTACATCAAAGCCACAATCAACAGCCGGACACAGACGGTGGAATACTACAACCCGTTTGAGGACTTCTTCGGCGATTTCTTCGGACGCGGCGATCAAGGCCGTAGCCAACGCCAGATCCAGACGCCCAAACGCCAAGGAGCCGGATCGGGCGTCATCATTTCGGCCGACGGTTACATCGTCACGAACAACCACGTCGTCGACGGAGCCGACGAGCTCATGGTGAAGCTCAACGACAATCGTGAATTCCGCGCCCGCATCATCGGGCAAGACAAGGACACAGACCTCGCACTCATCAAGATAGAAGGCGAAAACTTCCCTGCCATCACCATCGGTAACAGCGACGACCTCAAACTCGGCGAATGGGTACTCGCCGTGGGCAACCCGTTCAACCTCACATCCACAGTGACCGCAGGCATCGTGAGCGCCAAGGCCCGCACCCTAGGTGCCAACAGCCTCGAATCGTTCATCCAGACCGATGCGGCCATCAACCCGGGCAACTCGGGTGGAGCCCTCGTCAATGTTCACGGCGAACTTGTCGGCATCAACGCCATGCTCTACTCGCAGACCGGTTCTTTCTCGGGCTACGGCTTCGCCATCCCGACCACCATCATGCAGCGTGTCGTCAACGACATCAAGCAGTTCGGCTCCGTGCAGCGTGCCCTGCTCGGCGTCAGCGGTTCAGACG
>HF989191.1:3889-17865 GCA_000431275.1 Prevotella sp. CAG:755
AAAGAAGGCAAAGACATCGATCTCGGCACAGTCAAGGGTGTCTATGTGGCCGAAGTGAGCGGCGACGGTGCAGCTGCGGACGCCGGTCTGCAAGAAGGCGACGTCATCACCGCCATCAACGGCGAAGAAGTCGACAAGATGGCCGAATTGCAAGAAGAGCTCATGCGCTTCCGTCCCGGCGACAAAATCACTGTCACCTACATACGTGACAAGAAAAAGAATACCACAAAAGTTACCCTGCGCAATGCGCAAGGCACCACGACAGCCGTGGACAACGTCGACGTAGCCTCAATGGGTGTCGCACTCCGTCCGCTGACTGTCGAAGAGAAACGCGAGCTCAACCTCAGCTACGGCCTCGTCGTCAGCGCCGTGCGCGACGGCAAGATGAAAGATGCCGGCATCACGAGAGGCATCATCATCCTGCAAATCAACGACAAGCAAATGCGGACCCGCGAGGACTTCGAAGCCGCCGTCAAGGCTGCCAACATGACCACCGACCGCATCCTTTGGATCAGGGCGAAAACCATGAGCGGACTGCCCAAGAGCTTCACCGTCGAGCTCGGAGATCCCAAGGACAGCAAAGCCGACAAGAAATAAGCCCTTTCCTGCACAGCGGAAAGACCTATGGTCCAAGCGTCCCCGGACACAGTTGCCCCACAAGCACGTCCGGGGACGCTTTTTATAGTCCTACACGCGACCGGCATCCGTCGGAACAAAAAAATCGCAATTCCCATGCACACGAACGGAGAAAAAGTATTATTTTTGGCGACGTACAGAAAAACACATGCTATGCGCCAAATAAAAATAGTCCCGAGCATTACAAACAGGGAAAGCGCGTCCATCGAGAAATACCTGACCGACATCAACAAGGAAGAACGCATCGACAGCGAAGAAGAGGCCAGGCTGGCCCAACGTATCCGCGAAGGCGACCAAGCTGCGCTCGAAAAGCTGACGAAAGCCAACTTGCGTTTCGTCGTTTCGGTAGCCAAACAATATCAAGGCCAAGGACTCTCGCTCAACGACCTCATCAACGAAGGCAACGTCGGCCTCATCACAGCCGCACAGAAGTTCGACGAGACCCGTGGATTCAAATTCATATCCTACGCCGTTTGGTGGATACGCCAGGCTATCCTGCAAGCCTTGGCCGAAGACGGACGCCTCGTCCGGCTACCATTGAGCCGCATCATCACCCTGAGCCAGATCAACACGTTCTTGCAGGAGTTTATGCAGGAGCACGAACGCCGTCCGACGCTCGAAGAAATCGCCGAAGGCATCGGCCAGCCTCCCGAACGTATCACCGACACCATGGCCTCGGCCAGCAAGCATCTTTCGGTCGACGCGCCATTGGCCGACGAGGAAAGCACCATGGTCGACCTCATGGCCTCGAACGGCCCATCGTCCGACGTACAGCTCATCGGCGAATCGCTTGCCAGCGAAGTCGAGCACATCCTTGCCACCCTCCCCGAGCGAGAGAGCACCATCCTCCACCTCTACTTTGGCATCGGATGCCGCGAGACTGAACTCAGCGAGATAGCCCACAAGCTCGGACTAAGCCGCGAACGCACCCGTCAGCTGAAAGACAAGGCTCTCAGACAACTGAAGCACCGAAAAGACGAGATATTGCGCACTTACCTCACCTGAACAGGTTTCATGGAGAAAAGCACCGAGAAAAACCGGAGGCCGCACGGCTGTCTCGGCAGAATTCGTTACCTTTGCGACGATATGGAACGAAAACTTACCCAAAGGCTGTTCATGCTCGTAGCAGCCCTCATGATCTGCCTCCCTGCGGCAGCCGAGAAGCAAGAAGACATCTACATGTTCGGTGTAGCCACGAACTTCAAAGACTCCGTGGCCTACATCACCACCATACAGCGTGTCGACAGTGCCATCCTGCGACGTGGCTCAGGCCTGCTGACAGGGCGCTCGCTTTACAGCACCCAGTTGAAACGTTACGCCGAAGCACAATTAGGAAAGCTTCACGAAGTGCCCGCCATCTTCTTCGACACCAACCGGAGCAAGCTGGAAAAGAAATACCACAAGGTTGTGAAGAACATCAAGGACACCGGAGCGCTCTTCCTCCGCGAACTGAAAGACAGCGACTTCCGCTTTACCCCCGTCTCGCGTGAAAAGATCATCGAGGAAGGACACACCATCTCCGCCCCTGCGGCCACGGAAGTCCCCATCCGCTGACCGGAGGAAACGCATCCTTCCATGTTTCATCGTCCAGACGCTCTGCTCCACCACCATGCATGATCTTTTTTTTCGCGTAGCCACCCATACGTTCCGGGTCACCCTGCATCATGATCCGGAACTTGACGCGCAACTCGCCAGCTACGCCCCGTTCGCCACAATGCCCCAGACGGGCACACCGCTCTTCACTCTGACAGAAGACAACGGGCTCACTCCCGACACCGAAGGCTTCGACGAAATCGGACAGTTCGACTGCGGGGGAGCCAACCACGGTGTCTATCACAACGACAGCCACTACCGTTTCCACATCAGCGACACCCGGAAAGAACTGACCGGCGTGTTGGAATGCTCACACGACTTCACCTCTGGCAGGATTCGCCTCTACGGAAAAGCGCCGCAACGTTTCTTCGCACTCAACAACGCGCTGATGATCCTCTTCGCTTTCGCATCCGCCCCGCACGCCACACTGCTTGTCCACGCAGCTGTGGTGCGCCAAGCCGGGAGAGGTTATCTCTTCTTAGGCCGGAGCGGCACGGGAAAAAGCACCCACGCCCGCCTATGGCTCCGCCACATCGCAGGCTCCGATCTCCTCAACGACGACAATCCCGTCCTTGTCCTTGCCGACGGGAAAGCCACTGTCTATGGCTCGCCTTGGAGCGGGAAAACACCATGTTACCGCAACGAAAGCGCACCGGTAGGCGCCATCACGCGTCTCGAACAAGCCCCGCAAAACCTCATCCGACGCGAACGCCCCGTCGCAGCTTTCGCCTCGCTGCTGTCGTCGTGCTCCACCATGATTTGGGACAAGGCGACCTACGACGCCATTTGCGAAACCGTCAGCGGCATAGCCCGCGTTGTCCCCTCCTATCACCTGCAATGCTTGCCCGACGCCGAAGCGGCCCAACTCTGTCACCAGACCGTAGCATGCCCCAGCTGATCAGCCTGCCGAACGAGGTGCTCCTCGCCGAAGTCAGCCAACTCATCCGCGAGGGGTATTCTGTCACACTGACCGTGCGCGGATTCAGCATGCGTCCCTTTCTCGAAGACCGGAGGGACAAAGCCGTCCTCGCCCCCTACGACACCTTGCGGCTGGGCGATGTCATCTTGGCAGAAATAACCCCCGGCCATTACGTACTCCACCGCATCGTCGGACTCGACGGCGACACCATCACCCTCATGGGCGACGGCAACCTCGTAGGCCGGGAGACCTGCACGCGCGACCAAGTCAGGGGACGCGCAACAGCTTTCTACCGCAAAGGTAGCGAACGCCCCGTCAGCACCGACGGCCGCCTGTGGAAAACCTACTCCGCACTGTGGACGCGCCTCCTGCCCGTGAGACGCTACCTACTGGCTTTCTACCGTCTTGTCTGGCTGAGAATTCATCCGTCAACCCTAAACCGTCATACCAATGAAACTCAAAAAAGGATTTGAACTCCGCGACGTTTGCGGCGAAAAGGTAATCGTCGCACAAGGATTGGAGCACATAGATTTCAGCAAAATCGTCAGCCTGAACGAGTCGGCTGCTCTCTTGTGGGAAAAGCTGCAAGGAAAAGAGTTCGACACCGCAACGGCTGCCACCCTGCTTATCGAAGAATACGACGTGGACACCGCGACCGCACAGGCAGACGCCCGCCGGCTGCTCGACCATTGGAAGGAAATCGGCGTCGTCGAGGAATAAACTCCATCCCGGCACGCCTCAGCGCCTGCCGTACTCACTAAAAACATCCGCCCTGACCGTCGTTACGGTCAGGGCGGATGTTTTTTCTGTCACTGCGATAGTTTCGACCAGTCGGCTGACAACGCGTAGGCCCGGCCCGTGGCTGCCTCTCCGCCCGGAATCCGGCCTCCGGAACACGACTGCTGGCGTTCAGACATTATTGCTGCCAACGGCGCTTTGGCCGGCCGTCATGCTCTCTTTCCTACGGATAATATAGGAAAGAACAATGTGCAATACGGCATAGGAGACCACATCCGTCAGCAGTACGATGTTGACATCCGCCACCGTCAACATAGAAAGGTTCAGCAAGATATAAAACGCCTCAACCGCGATAATAATCATCATCGTTGTCCGCCCCGACATGCCGACGGCCATCAATTTGTGATGGATGTGCTGCTTGTCGGGCAGGAAAGGATTACGCCGGTGGCGGATGCGCCAGCAGAACACACGAACCACATCGAAACACGGGACAAGCAGCAGGGTCATGGCCACCATCAGCGGGCACGAGAACCACCCTTCGGTGTCAGGCCGCGCCATGGCCAGACGCATGGCCAGCAGGCTCAGGAGCAGGCCGACGGTCTGGGCTCCGGTGTCGCCCATGAAAATCTTGCGTTGCCTCTCGACCTTTCCGAAAACGTTGAACACCCAAAACGGAATCAGCATGCCCAGCGACACGAGTGCGAGCGATGCGAAGAAGACATCGCGGCGGTAGGCAAAGAACACGAAAAAGAAGAAGAAAGCCAACATGCTCACCCCTGACGCCAACCCGTCGACACCGTCGATCATGTTGATCGCGTTGATGACGAAAACGATGAGCACCATTGACAGCAGCGCACCGACAAGCGGCAGAATCCGATGGAGGAAGAATATCCCCTGGAAGTCATGCAGGTAAGTGCCGGACCAGACCACGAGCATCGAAACGAAGAACATGACGGCAAACTTAGGCTTATAGCCCACACCGACCAGGTCGTCGGCAATGCCTTCAAGATAGAGAATGACGAGAGAACAAAGATACAGCGCCACGAGCGGTGCGTAGGAAAGGAGCGACACTCCCTCGATCGGCCCGCTGACCACGTGCACGCCGGCCATCAGGCAGAAAGTGATGATGATCGTAGGCGTGAACGCCACGCCGCCCAAGCGGGGAACGCTGCCCACGTGCACCTTCCGGCTGTCGACTACGTCAAAAAGTTTTTTCTTGTACGAAATAACAATGATCTTAGGGATGATGTACGACGTCAGCGCCATACTCATCACGAAAGCCAACACATATATTACATTCCAAGTCATAACCATGCTGAATTGACAAGCGGCCTGCTCCGGAGGCCTTCTCGCATTTTCTGCGACTACGCTCCAAAATTAGGAAATAGTTTCCAAACAAACGTGAAATGCCAACCGTTTGTTTAGCCGACAGCTGATATTTCCTGCAAAAGCCGCTCGAACATGGGGATGTCGATGCGCTGTCTTCCCACCTGCAACAAGCCTTTTTCTTCGAGCTTCCGCAACATCTTCGACACGGTCAGGCGCGTCACGCAAAGCTCATCGGCCAGACGGATCATATTGATGTGCAGCGTCTTATGGCCGGCAGGCCGCGCGCTGCGGTCGGCTACGAACTGAACAAAGCGCCTCTCTATGCCCTCAGACTGCGACTTCCATAGCAGCCGCCTGCTGTATTGTGCCTGAGAACTGACAAGGTTCAGGAAGTTGATGCGGAAAATGTCGAAACGCGCGAGGATTTCCGTCACGGCATGCTTGTCGATTTCGAGCAACTGCACGTCGCCCACCGCACGCACCGTCGAGGCATATCGGGTGCGCAGCCCGAAGAGGTTCTCGGGTTGGATAACGGCCGGCCCGCCTCCCCACTCCATCAGGCTGAACGCCCTGTCGTCACTGACATGCTCCGAACAGAAACTGCCGTTCAACACAAAAACAAGGCTACGGCACAACTCGTCCTCGCATACGATGACGGAAGTATTCTTCACCTTATGGAAAGCGAGCTTCACGTTGCCCGCTATTTCCATGAACTCCCCTCGTCCGATTCCTTGGAACAAGGGGACTTCGAGAAGTCTGTCGAAAAAAGTTTGCGGCCTTTCCATAGTTCGCTCAACGGGAAATGTATTTTTCAAGACCGGACGTGTGCCACGTGACAACTTTCCCGTCGTGCCTCTCATAAATGAAATAGGCATCCAGTTCGGGATGCGTCTTCAGCACCTCCCTTGCCCGCTCCACACCCATGACCATGAAAGCCGTGGCATAGGCATCGGCCGTGGCGCAGTCCGGCGCCAGGACCGAAGCGGAAAGCAGGGAATGCTGCACGGGCTGCCCCGTGTGGGGGTCGATGGTATGGGCGTACTTCCGGCCGTTGCGATAGTAGAAGCGTCGGTAGTTTCCGCTCGTGGCCAGAGCACGGTCAGTCACTTCAAGGACGACCTGAGGCGACGCGGAAGCCTCCATGGCAAGCGTGTCGTCTACCGGACGACTCACGCCGATGCTCCACTTCCGCCGGTCGGGGTTCTGCCCGCGAACAACGACCTCCCCGCCAATCTCAACCATATAGTTGCGAATGCCAAGCCGGTCGAAAAGGCGAGCCACGGCGTCGACTCCGTAACCTTTCGCAACAGCGCTGCAATCCAACATGACGCGCGGATCTGACTTCACCACCGTCCGGCCTTCGAGGCGTACTTTTTCATACCCCACATAAGCCCGCAGGCTGTCAAGCAAAGACGGAGTGATGCTGTCGGCATGCTCGAACCCGAAGCCCCATGCCTGTACAAGCGGGGCTACCGTAATGTCGAAAGCGCCCGATGTCTGCGCCGAAATTTCTTGTGACAAGCGGAAGACCTGCGCAAACATTGTGTCGACCTCGACAGGGTCATTGCGGTTGACACGGGAGATAATGCTCGCTTCATTGAACATGGACAACGAACTGTCTACTCGCCGTAATTCCGCTTCAATGTCGGTCCGCAAGTCATGCGTATAGTCATATTTGATATGGTAAACCGTACCAAAGACGGTTCCCGTGTTATCATGGAAAGCAGTCGAACTGCTTCGGCGCAAAGCATAAACCGTACCGGCAATAAGCAACAGAAGAAAAAGCCATTGCCATGCTTTGACACGTCTTTTCGGAGGAGTTGCAGTCATGCGGTCAGGTGTTCAAGTAAAACTTTCAGACCTATAAGAATCAGGATAATGCCCCCAATCTGCTCCGCCGGCCAGTTGAAACGGCGTCCGAGGCGGACGCCGATGAACTTGCCGGCTACGGTCATCACCGCCGAGACAGTACCTATGATGACCGTCGGCAGGAACATCGACTGCAAGACGGCAAACCCCATACACGTAAACGAAAAGCCCACAGCCAAGGCGTCGATGCTTGTGGCCACGGCCAGCGTCAGCAATGTCGAAAGCCGTGAAGGATTAAAACGATGGCAATCATCGGACGAGTGAAAGCCCTCCCAAATCATCTTACCTCCCAAGAAAGCCAGCAGGATAAAGGCGAACCAATGATCGACCGAGGATATATAATCAAGGAACGAAGCGGCAAGCGACCAGCCCAGCAGGGTCATGCCGCCCTGGAAGCCACCGAACAAAAGCGCCATGGCGATGACCTGACGGCCCAGCCTTTTCTGAATGATGCCGCAAGTGATGCTCACCGTGAAACAATCCATCGCCAAGGCCAAGGCCAGAAGGAGCAATCCAAGTGTACCGATCATATATCAAAAATCAAGTTGAACGTGCCTCCCCATGCGCTCCCGTCATTCTTGCCATAACCGGGGATGTACCATGCCTGCCCAGCAGGCGTGGCTTTCTGGCTGAACCGTTTGCGGTAACGAAACGACCAGCCGAGGTGGAATATCTTCCATATCTTCGCTTCAAGTCCGAAGACGACTTCGCCCCACTGCGCACGGCTGTTGAGCCCCTTGAAATTGTATGGAAGGCTGCTTCCCCAGACAGGGTCGTTCATCGCGGGACCTTCGAGGTCATAACTAAACGTGGTGAAAGCATACCTCAGCCCGACGAAGATACGATTGCCCGAAAGCTTGTCGTTAGCCACGTTGTAGTCACAGCCGATACGGAAATACGGGGCATTTGTCTTGAAGTGCTGACGGGTCACGTCGTCAGTCTTGTCACTGAGTCCCCAGCCCATCTCGAACGTCGGGAAGTAACGCTCTTTGAAGTTGAGGCGCGCGGCAGCCTCGAACTGGCCGTAGGACGTAGCGAGGGCCATGACGAGTCCGGCGAGGTCGCCCGAAAGCGACGCACCCGCAAAGAAAGGCACACTCTTCTGGCGCTGCGCCTCAGCAGCCTCGTCGCGCGAAGCGTACTGCACGCCGCGCACCCGGTCGGGGGCCGGCGCCGAAACGCTGTCGGCCGGCGCTTGGGCCGCAGCCGGAAGGGCTGCGAGCAGGCTAACGAGTACGAATATACACTTTAAGGTTTTCTTGCGCATCGTAGTTGATGTTAGGCGAAGCCACCACCACGCTGTCCACCGTCATGGGGAGTGCCGAAGGGTCGTGTGAAGTCCAGCGCACCGACGTGATGGAATGGAACACGGCGGGCGGACAATCGATGTTTTCGAAATGAACTTGGTTCGTATGGCCGAAAATGAGCGAGTCTGTGGCCACACGGCCTGCCGCATCGGCCATGCGCAGCAAAAGCGTGTCGGCCTCGCGGGTGTAGCTCACCGGAATGTCGACCGATGTGATGGCAATCCCGCGGTTAAAGAGCACAGAATCGGTCCCTGCGGCCAGGATGCTGAGCGTGTCGGGCAGCTGTATCTGCGCACCGTCCGCACCATAGAAACCGACGCGGAGTGCCACGATGTTCTGAAGCGGGCAGTCAATCTCTGCGCAGGCTGTCAGCGTGAGCGACAACGTCGCGGCCAAAAGGCTCTTTGTCCACTTCACGGTCAGATTTCTTTTTCGATTTTATAGTTGTTGCGTTCCTGCGCGTTGCGGCTGATGAGTTCACCAAGGAAGCCGGCCACAAAGAGTTGCGTGCCGAGAATCATCATCGTAAGGGCGATGTAGAAATACGGCGAGTTGGCCACGAGGGGAGCCGGGACGCCGTTGCATATCGCAACGAGTTTGATGCTGCCCACGACAACAACGGCTATGAAACCGAGGAAAAACATCACGCTGCCGAGAAAACCGAACACGTGCATAGGTTTCAGGCCGAAGCTGTTGAGGAACCAAAGGCTCAGAAGGTCGAGGTAACCGTTCACAAAGCGGTTCAGGCCTCCGAACTTGGTGTGGCCGAACTTGCGGGCCTGGTGATGTACCACTTTCTCGCCGATTTTCGAGAAACCGGCGTTTTTGGCGAGATACGGGATATAGCGATGCATCTCGCCGTAGACTTCGATGTTCTTCACCACTTCCTTGCGATAGGCTTTCAAACCGCAGTTGAAATCGTGCAGGTTCTTGATTCCGCTCACGCGGCGGGCCGTGGCGTTGAACAGCTTGGTAGGCAGGGTTTTCGACAGGGGGTCGTAGCGTTTCTTCTTATATCCCGAAACGAGGTCGTAGCCCTCATCGGTGATCATGTGATAGAGGGCGGGGATCTCGTCGGGCGAGTCCTGCAAGTCTGCGTCCATCGTGATGACGACGTCGCCCTGCGCGGCGCGGAAGCCACAGAAGAGGGCTGGCGACTTGCCGTAGTTGCGGCGGAACTTGATGCCATGGACATTCGGGTCGCGGCGGCTCAATCCTTCGATGACTTCCCATGAGCCATCGGTCGAACCGTCGTTGACAAAGATTATTTCGTACGAAAAACCGTTCGCCTTCATCACTCGCTCGATCCAGTCATACAGTTCGGGCAGGCTTTCAGCTTCGTTATACAGGGGTACGACTATTGAAATATCCATATCTGTCAGTCTTTGTTAGATTTAGTCACATGAAGATAGCGCACGACGAGCGCAGTGGGCAGCGCCAGGATGAAGCCCACCATCACGTTGGTCGTAATGGCGTTGGCAGCAAAGACGGAAGGCGGCGTGGCCGCCATGGCCTGCACCAGAGAGTCGATGCCCTCGCCCCCCGTCATGCGGTTCAGTTCGGCCTGCATGGCAGGCGTCGAAAGCTGCGCCGCCACCTCGGGACGGTGCAGGTAGTCCAGATAGGCACCGAAGAATGCACCGCCGTCAAGGAAGGCAAAATAAACGTATATCGCCACAGCCAGCCAGATCGAGGCATAAAGGTAGAGCAGCACGCCGTGCACATAGAGCTGGCCCAGCGTATAGGGCTCGCCCGCGGCCGTCAGCTTGAAGCGATATGACTGGATGCCGCCTACGAACGGGGCTGTAAAGAAAAAGAAAAAGGCGAAGACCGTCATCAGGGGATAGGAAAAACAGCTTATGGCCGTGGCAAAACCGACGACCCACCACAAACCGAAAAACAAGCCCTGTTTCATGGCGTTGGCATTCGCCAGACGGAAAAAGTTTCTCTCCATTCAGATTTTTGCGCTTTATTCGCCGTCAAAAGTACTACTTTTTTTTCATTCATGCAATTCCCTGCCGCCTGAAAGGGAAAACAGCTGCGGCGACAGGGCCGGCGTCCCGTCGTTCCGGTCAGCCGGCCTGTAAATCCTGTCAGCCGGCCCGCAATTTCTGCCAGCCGTCCCGTTCGTCCTTCCACGGCAACCGTCCCTGCGTCAGAGCGGATAGCCCTCGTCGTGGAGTTTCAGAATAAGCTCGCCAAAGAGGGTATTGGCCCAGGCGAACCATGCGCGGGTGAACTTGGTGTCGTTGTCCTTATGGAAAGACTCGTGGATGAACCCCGTTCCTCCGGTCGTTTTTTTAAGTTGGTCGAGACAGGCAGCCACCTCGGCTGTGTCGGTGGCGGTCATGGCGCGCATGATGATGCTCATGGGCCAGATGTAGTCGTAACCGACATGCGGACCGCCGATGCCCTCTCCCGCACTGCCTCGGAAGAAGTAGGGATTGTCCTCGCTCCACACCAGGCGACGTGTGTTCTGGTAGACGGGATCGCTGACGGGGACATCGCTGATATAGGGAAGGGCCAGGAGCGACGGGACATTGGCGTCGTCCATCAGGATGGCTCCCCCGAAACCATCGACCTCATAGGCGTAGACACGGCCGTACTTCGGATGTTCGACGATGGCGTAACGTTCGAGCGCGGCCTGCACTTCGGCCGCCAGCGCTCGGCATTCCTGAGCCAGGTCAGTGCGCCGGTTCACGGCGTCGAGCAATTCGGCAGTCTGGCGCAAGCTGCTGACGGCCATGAAATTGGCCGGGACGAGATAGGGAAGCAGGCAGCAATCGTCAGACGGCCGGAACCCAGAGGCAATCAGCCCTACGGGTGCGGCGGGATGGCCGTACCCGTAGTTCGACATGGTATCGTGCATGGCGTGTGTCGTTCGCTGGAAGTTGTACGACGTCTTCGGCCCCTCCTTGCGTTGCTGCTCACGCATCGTGCGGAGCACGGCCTCGACCGCATCAAGCCACAGCCCGTCGAACACGGCTACGTCGCCCGTCGCCTTCCAATAGCCATAAGCCAGGCGCAACGGATAGCAAAGGCAGTCGAGCTCATACTTCCTCTCGAATACGCCAGGCTTCATCTCGGTGTAGTCCTTGGCCCACGGCGTGGCTGTCGAGACTGTATCAGCGAGGAAGGCATTGGCGTAAGGGTCGAGCACGAGACTGCGGAACTGCCTCCGGAGCACACCTCCGATGAGGTGGCGCAGGCTGTCGTCCTCGGCGGCAAAACGCAGGTAGGGCCATACCTGCGCGCCGGAGTCGCGGAGCCACATAGCAGTGATGTCGCCCGTGACGACGAAGGTGTCGTCGGCACCGTCGGCGGTGCGACCGGGATGGACGGTGGTGTCGAGCGTGTTGGGAAGGCACTGGGCAAACATGCGGCGCAGCATCGGATCAGTGATGTCGGCCGACACGCGCTCGATGCAGCGCTCCACCGCCTCCGAACGGAACAGCCTGTCGGCCACGGCAGGACGGCTGTCGGGGATGGCGTCGCCGGGAACGGCGGGAAACGGCGTCGGCATACTTGGCGTGGCGGCCACGCTTCCGACAGCAGGAACGCCGGCAGCCAGAGTCAGGAAGAGATAAAATGCTTTCATAGATGGGATGTTTCAGGCAAAGTAACAAATTTTTGTCCGACAGGCCAAGAGCCGTGCCGCAAAAGCGCTGGACAAGACAGGATTTTCCCTAACTTTGCACGCCAAACCACAGAACATCCCGACTATGGACAAGAAAATCACGACCGTCGTCTTCGACCTCGACGGCACCCTGCTCGACACGCTGCAAGACCTGTCCGACAGCGTCAACCACGCCCTGCGCACTCACGGACTGCCCTCGCGCAGCACGGCTGAGGTGCGCAAGATGCTGGGCAACGGCATCCGTTTCCTCATGGAGCACGCCGTGCCGTCTGACCTGCCCGCCGAACGATTCGAACCGGTGTTCGACACGTTCCGCTCTTACTACGTCGACCACTGCCTCGACAAGACACGCCCCTACGAAGGCATCCTGCCCATGCTCGACAGCCTCCGGCGCCATGGCCTGCGCATGGCCATCGTCTCGAACAAACTCGACGCCGCCGTGCAGGAACTGAACGAACGCTTCTTTGTCCAATACGTCGACTCGGCCGTCGGCGAGAGCGAGACCGTGCGCCGCAAGCCCAACCCCGACGGCGTGCTCGAAGCCATCCGCCGCCTTGGCAGCACGCCTGAATCGTCGGTCTACGTGGGCGACTCGGAAGTAGATTTTGCCACAGCCCGCAACGCCGGCGTGCCCTGCATAACCGTACTTTGGGGATTCCGCGACGAGGATTTCCTACGCAGCATCGGCGCGGACACCTTCGCCCGCCGTCCGGCCGACATAATCGGCCTGCTCACCGGCGAGTGAGACAATCGGCACGCGGATACCCGCAAATCAATCCACGACACAAGCAGCGCCGTGCGGAGCAAGGTTCGCCTCGTTCCGCACGGCGCTGCTGGAATCAGTCAGCCCTGCCAAACAGCCGCCTTTCCTTACGGCTCGGCGGGATAGCCGACCGGATGGTTCAGCACGGGCAACTGTGCCTCGCTCAGCCCGAGAGCCTCGCGCAAGGTGGCGCTGTCCATCGTAGCACGAGGCACGGTCGAAAGCCCCGCCGCCGCACAGAAAAGCGAGATGTTTTGCGAGACGATACCCACGTCGGCCGCACCCATCAGGCGGGTACGTTCAGCCGAAGCATCGCCGAGCTTGGAAAGGTCGGCCACGAGGATCAGGCACGCCGGAGCCGTCGCGGCAAAGTCCTGTCCGGCCGCCACGGCCGCCCGAAGGTCGCGGCCGGTAACGAGAACAAGGCGCTGGCCGGCAGCGTCATAGCGATAAGCACCCTCTGCGGTGGCCACATAAATGTCGACCTCCTGACGGTTCATGGCCGAAGGGGCCGTGCGTTTGCCCTCGGCGGGACGGTTGATGCCGTTGGCCGCCCAAAGCAAGTCGGACAAGTCGGCAGGTTTGAGCGCACCGGGCGCAAACGTGCGGTCGGAGTGACGGGACGAGAGGGCCTGCATCAACGTCGCAGGGCGCGTCATGTCGGGAGCCGTCAATGCTATGACCTTGTCTTGCGCGGCTACCGTAGCCGCCATAGCCAGGCCGAGGCCAAGAGAAAGAATACGTTTCATCGTGCGTAAGGCTTATGAGTGAAATTCAACATGCGGCATCCCGCCGGCCAACAGCACTCATATATAAATATGCGTGCCTCACGTGAGTGGCGAAACTACCGAGCGTAAAATTAGGTCAAAACATCGGACTGCGCGATATGTCGACAGACTTTTCTCCGTTTCTTTAAGAAAATTAAGCACAATCCTCCCTGTCATCCCTCAGCCGGGACAGGAGAACAAAAAAAGGGAAGCCCGCCTAATCTCACGACCCGGCGGACCTCCAAGGGACTGTGACGCTCACGTCACATTACCATGAAAACAAAAAACTTTACTCAACAGGATGCGAAAACGCCCGGAGATGCGTTTTCACCCCTTTCTATGCGCAAAGATACGACATTATGATGAAAATTGGTCGGCTTTACATGAGCTGAATTCAACTTGCAAATGCAACAGAATT
>HF989192.1:0-8250 GCA_000431275.1 Prevotella sp. CAG:755
GGCGGCTGCGGCTTCCTCCGAAGCGGTGAAGGCGAAGTTGCCGTCGGCGCAGATAATGCGCGGCTCGCCGCCGGCGTTCTGCCGGAGCAGGATGAGCACTTCCTTGCATTCGCCGCGGTCTGCGACGACATGGATTTCAGCCACGCCGGGAAGTCCGGCGGCTGCTTCGTGCAGGTCGATCATAGGCGAGAGTTTCACCATCACGGCCGGCGCCTTGCTCAGCAGGGCGGGCGCGAGGTGGCCGATGTCGGGCGTGCAGTCGGCCAGTGCCACGGTTTTCCGTCCGGCGCTGTCGCGGCGGGCCGGGTCGACGAATATCAGGTCGAGCGCAGGGAGAGTGAGGAGGATGTCGGCGGCGTCTCCTGCGATGACTTCGGCGTTTTTAACGCCAAGCAGCGGCAGGTTATGGCGGACTGTGTCGCAAAGTTCGGCCGACCGTTCCACATAAAAAGCCCTGTCGAACAAAGGGGCCAGATGGGCGAAGTCAACGCCGAAACCGCCTGTCAGGTCGGCCATGGCGCCGTGCGGAATGTCGAGACCGGCTGCGAGGCGGGCTTTGTAGCGGGCGGCGTGTTCGCCGGAGCATTGTTCGAGCGACAGCCGCTGCGGGAAGCGTAGCCTATCCACCGCCGCCCACGACGGCACCTTGGCTGCGAGGCGCTGTCGCCCTTCGATCTGCCGCAGGGCCAGCGTGCTGTCGATGTCTGTCCTTCCGGCCAGTTTCAGGGCCAGTGCGGCGACGTCGGCATGCTGGTTTTGCTCGATGAAAAGGCGTGTTTTTTCGTCCAATGGCTCCATCTGTCGTGTGTCTCAGCGTATGACTTTATAACGTGCCTTGGCTTCGGCGCGTGACTTGAAGTTGAAGTGCCACCACTCGGTGCGCAGGGGCTTGAAGCCTGCCTCGCGCATGACGCGGCGAAGCAGCCTGCGGTTGCGGACGGCCTGTACGGAGAGCTTGCCGCGGCGGCGGAGTTCGTCTTCGCGGTCAATGTGGGAAGCGGCTCCCATGTGGTCTATCTTGGTGCCCATGTCGAGCGTGTCGCCGGTGGCAGCGTCGCAGAGGGTCAGGTCTACGGCCAGCCCGTAGTTGTGCAGGCCGCCTCCGCGTGCCGGATTGCTGACATAGAAGTACTTAGGCGTGTCTTTCACTTCGTTCCACATTTTTTGCTGTACGCTCATCGGACGGCCGGCGTCGTACACGACGAGAGACAAGTCGGGGCGCAGGCGGTGCAGGATGGCTTGTGCGCGTTTCAGGGCATGGGCTGCTTCGGGATGGAGATAGGCCCGGCGAAGGTCGGTGTAGAGTACGTGGCCCGTAAAGTTGTCCGCGCGGCCGTACATCAAACTGACGCGGATGGTGGAATCCACTTCGGCGATGTTTACCATGCCTTGACGTTCGATGGCCAGTTCTGTGGCTGTTTTGCCGTCGCCGGGCGACATACAGGCGAGCAGGATAGAAAGAATTAATGCTGTCGTCATGGTGCTTGAATGCTGTTCACAGCGCAAAGATACGTAATCCCCAGGAATTTGACGGCCCGTCATGTGGTGCCGGACCGGTCGCGGCGTCGGCTTCTGCCGTCCTGCGCGTGGTATCCTGACGGCTTGGGAACACGCAACGGCTGACAGGATTTTCAGGACGGCTGATGGAAATTTCTGTCGCAGTGACAGGAAATCCTGCCGCCCGATCCGTTTGCCCTCCTCGTTTCCCTCGCATTTCCCGGTCTGCCGTTGCGGGACTGTCCGGTTGTCCGTAAGGTTGAAACGCGACGGGGCTTTTCGGCTCCGGCCGGACACAAAACCGCGTCAGGCCGGTGCGGAAACGAAACAAATCTTTAACTTTGCGGGGTCAACGCTAATCCCGCTTCATGGTACTGAACTACATTTGGATTGCTTTTTTTCTCATCGCTTTCGCCATAGCGGTGGTCCGTCTTGTCGTTTTCGGCGATGTGGAAGTGTTTCCCGCCATCATGGACTCGACGTTCGCTTCGGCCAAGACTGCTTTCGAGATCTCGCTCGGCCTGACCGGAGTCCTTTCGCTTTGGCTCGGCGTGATGAAGATAGGCGAGCGCGGCGGTCTCGTGGCGTTGCTTGCGCGCGGGCTTAGTCCTGTATTTACAAAGTTGTTCCCCGAAATTCCGAAAGGCCACCCAGTGGTGGGCAACATATTTATGAACCTTGCGGCCAACATGCTTGGTCTTGATAATGCCGCCACCCCGCTCGGCCTCAAAGCGATGGAGGGCCTGCAAGAGCTGAACCCGAAGAAAGACACGGCGTCGAACGCGATGATCATGTTCCTCGTGTTAAACACGTCAGGCCTGACGGTCATTCCCGTAAGCATCCTCGTCTACCGCGCACAGATGGGGGCGGCGCAACCGACGGATGTGTTCATCCCCATCCTGCTGGCCACGTTCTTCTCGACACTGGCGGGTATCATCGCTACGAGTTTGTATCAACGCATTAATCTGCTGAACCGCGTCCTGCTCCTGACGCTTGGCGGCGTGTCGCTGGCGGTGGCAGGAATCATGTGGGGATTCAGTCAGCTGTCGCGCGAGGACATGGCCACAGTGGCCTCGACGGTGGCTAACGTCGTGCTCTTTACCATTGTGGTTGGCTTCATCCTCGCCGGAGTGCGGAAGAAAGTCAATGTCTACGATGCCTTTATCGAGGGAGCCAAGGACGGATTCTCGACCGCCGTCCGCATTATCCCTTATCTCGTGGCGATTCTCGTGGGCATCGGAGTGTTCCGCGCTTCAGGAGCGATGGACTGGCTGGTCGACGGCATTGCGTGGCTGGTCGGACTGACAGGGGCCGATGCCGAATGGGTCGGCGCGCTACCCACGGCGCTGATGAAACCCCTCAGCGGGAGCGGAGCCCGCGGCATGATGGTCGACGCGATGGCTACCTATGGCGCAGATTCCTTTGTCGGACGCCTGAGTTGCATCTTCCAAGGCGCGACCGACACGACGTTCTACATCCTGGCCGTCTATTTCGGCAGTGTCGGCGTGCGCTACACGAGGCACGCTGTGGCCTGTGGCCTGCTGGCCGACTTGGCCGGTGTGGTGGCCGCCGTGGCTATTTGTTATTTCTTCTTCGGATAGGGATAAAAACAGCCGCACCGGTGACGGTTCCGGCGCGGCTTAAACGATATTCAACATGGCAAACCTGAAATCTTTGGCCAAAGAAACGGCCATCTACGGAATAAGCAGCATCTTCGGACGCTTCCTTAACTATTTGCTCGTGCCGCTTTATACGGCTACGATGGCGGCCTCGTCGGGCGCATACGGCGTGATTACGAACGTGTACAGCTATACGGCCCTGCTGCTTGTGCTGCTGACGTTCGGCATGGAGACCACGTTTTTCCGTTTTGCCAACAAAGAGGACGAAGATCCCCAGCGTGTCTACTCGACTACACTGTGCCTTGTAGGTGGCGTGGCGCTGGCATTCGTGGTGCTTGTCCTGCTTTTCATACATCCTATCGCGGCATGGATGGAGTATCCCGATCATCCAGAGTATGTGGCCACCATGTTTGTCTGCGTGGCCATCGACGCTTTCCAGAGCATTCCCTTTGCCTACTTGCGCTACCAGCGGAAAGCTTTGAAGTTCGCCGCGTTGAAGCTTCTCTTCATCGTGCCGAACATCTTGATTAACCTGTTGTACTTTGTCGGTGTGCCTTGGCTCTATGGCCGCGAGGCGACGCGTCCGTTGGTCAGTTGGTTCTTCGACGGACACATCGACTTTGCATGGGCGTTCTATATCAATCTCTTCTGTACCGCTTCGGTCACCTTGTTCTTCCGGCGTGAGCTCACGGGCTTCCGTTACGTGTTCGACCGGCGGTTGGCCATCCGCATGTGGCACTATTCGTGGCCCATACTGGTGTTCGGGATAGCAGGGATACTGAATCAGGTGGCCGACAAAATACTGTTTCGTTTCATCGCGCCCCATTCCGGCCAGGAGACCGACGTGCAGCTCGGTATCTATGGAGCTGCCGTGAAAATCGCCATGATCATGACGCTCATCACGCAGGCCTTCCGCTATGCCTATGAGCCTTTTGTCTTCAACAAGAGCAAGGACAAGGACAGCAAGGAAACCTATGCGCTGGCCATGAAGTATTTCCTGATTTTTACATTACTGGCCTTCTTGTGCGTGACAGGTTATCTGGACGTAATCAAGTATATTATTGCGCCGGATTATTGGGAAGGGCTTAAAGTGACTCCTATTGTCATGGTGGCCGGTATACTGCTGGGTGTGTTCTTCAACCTTTCTTTATGGTACAAACTCATCGATAAGACTGTCTATGGCATGTGGTTTTCGCTTGCGGGCTGCGTCGTGCTCATCGCAGTCAATGTCGTGTTTATACCGCAGTATAGTTATATGGCCTGTGCGTGGGGAGGTGTGGCCGGTTACGGCACGGCGACACTCCTGTCGTATATTTTCGGCCAACGGATTTACCCCATCGACTATCCGTTGAAGAGTATCGGTGTCTATGTCCTGCTGACGGCTTTCTTCTTTGTCCTGATGCAACTCGTGCCGGCCAGTTGGCCGCTCATGGTGCGGCTCGGAGTCAACACGGTGCTGATAGCCTTGTTCATAGCGCATACGGTGCATTATGATTTTCCCCTTTCAGCCCTTCCCGTCGTAGGCAAGTATTTCCGTCGCAAGGGAGGCCGTTAAGCAAAAGTACCCCGGGTCTCGAACAATTGCCGGGTGAATTGTCGCATCTCACGTGCCAGAATCTTTGCCCGCCCTCCGGTCAAGGCATCCAATGCTTTCCAGAAACGAGGACCGTGATTCATCTCTTCCAAATGGGCCAGTTCGTGCTTGATGACGTAGTCCACTAAGTGTGCGGGAGCCAACATGAGCCACAGCGAAAGGTTGATGTTCCCTTGGCCGGAGCAACTGCCCCAGCGGGTGTGCATCCGTTTGATCGTGACACGCTGGTAGCGCAGGCTTGCATGTCGGGCAAATCCGTCGAGCCGGGCGGGCAGAGTGCGTTTTGCCTCACGGCGTAGTTGTTCGGCTAAGGCGTCGTTGAGCCATTGCTGCTGTGCGGGGTCATCCCAGTCTGGCCGAGGGGCGAGGCTGATGGTTACGTTGCCGGGGCGGCGCGACACGGCTGCGTCAGCACGTCCCGCGAGTGACGGTTCGGTCACGAAACGCAATTGGAGTAGCTCGGTGTCAATGTGGAACGAAGTGTCTATTTTCATAAGTATTACTGAACATTATTCTGTTGCTGCGGCAGGATCGGACGGCACAGCGACTGGAATATCCGCTGCCATCAATCGGGAAAACAGTCGCTGCCTACTGGAAATCCTGTCACAGCTTTGGATAAAAGAAAAGCCGTCCGGATGTTTCCGAACGGCTTTTGCGCTTCAGGATGGGCTTGAACCAACGACCCCCTGATTAACAGTCAGGTGCTCTAACCAACTGAGCTACTGAAGCAATAAACTGTCGCAACTCGGAATTGCGCTGCAAAAGTAGTGGTTATTTTTGAAATTAGCAATATCTTTGCAGGAAATAATGTAAAAAAAATCGGATGAAGCGAATCTTAGGAATAGGTAACGCCTTGGTTGATGTCCTGGCACACATAGATAATGACAAGATACTGAATGAATTGTCGCTCCCTAAGGGCTCGATGCAGCTCATCGACGAGGCGCGTTTTCGTGAGTTCGGTCTTGTGATGAAGGACATGGACACGGAGCGCGCCACCGGCGGCTCTGCTGCCAACACCGTTTTGGCTGTTGCCCGGCTCGGTGGCAAACCGGGCTTTATCGGAAAAATCGGTAACGATGAGGCCGGGTGTTTCTTTACAGACCATTTCCGGAAAAGCGGGGTGGAGATTTGTTTGAAACACTCGAAGCAGGCGAGCGGAGTGGCCTCTACGTTCATTTCGCCTGATGGCGAGCGGACTTTCGGTACCTACCTTGGTGCCGCGGCGGATTTAACGGCCGATGATCTCGATGCCTCCATTTTCCAAGGCTATGACTATTTTTATGTCGAAGGCTACCTCGTTCAAAACCATGCACTCATCGATCGCGCTATCGGATTGGCCCGCGAGTCGGGCTTGCAGGTTTGTCTGGATATGGCGAGCTATAACATTGTGGAGGAAGACTACGACTTCTTTGTTCATCTGGTGGATCAGACGGATATTGTCTTTGCTAATGCCGACGAAGCCCGTGTCTTTACCGGGAAAGGGCCTCATGAGGCGGCCGATGAGCTGGCTCGGACGTGCCGCATAGCCGTGGTGAAAAACGGGAAGAAAGGCGCTGTCATCCGGGGCGGAGGTCAAGCGTTCGACGTGCCGGCGCTCGACGTGCCGCATGTCGTCGACACCACGGCAGCCGGCGGCATGTCGTCGACCCCACGGCAGCCGGCGACTTCTTTGCCGCCGGTTTCCTCTACGGTCTGTCAGATGGCGCGCCTCTTTTGCGCTGTGCCGAGCTGGGCAGCCTGTTGGCAGGGCAGGTCATACAAGTCGCCGGGACCATACTTCCCGAAGCAGTATGGGACGAGGTGTTGGCCTCTTCCCTGCTTTCTGACAGTGACAAGGCATGAAGCAAGACGGCAACAATTATAAAAAACAGGTTTTTTTGATGAAACGAATCTTCTCCCTCATTCTCTTCATGGCGGTGTTGGTTCCCGCCATGGGGCAGCAAGACCACAACTTCGAGGTGGCTAAAAACTTGGACATATTCAACGCTTTTTATAAAGAACTTGACCTCTATTACGTCGATACGCTCGATGCACAGAAACTTGTCCATGCCGCCATCGACGGTATGCTCGACGAACTCGATCCCTACACCGAGTATTACTCCGAGAAGTCGCGCGAAGACTTAAAGCAGATGACGACAGGAAAATACGCAGGTATCGGCGCCATTATCCAATACAATAAGAAAACCGATCGCTGTGTTATTGGCGACCCCTTCGATGACAATCCCGCTGCTAAGGCTGGTTTGCGTGCCGGTGACGTCATTCTCTCGATCGACGGCAAGGACATAGGACCGCGGGGCAGCCGCGATGCCGCCGACTATTCCCAGTCGGTCAGCGAAGCCCTGCGAGGAGAGCCCGGATCGAGCTTCGAAATCAGCGTACAGCGCCCCGGCGTACCTGAGCCATTGACCTTGACTATCGTGCGGGAGATGGTAGCCGTTCCTGCCATTACGTTCTACGGCATGGCCGACAGTCTCACGGGGTATATCCTCCTGAGCGAATACACCGAGGACTGCGCCCGTTACGTGCGCCGTGCCATCGTCGACCTCAAGCAGCAAGGTATGGAGCGCCTTGTTCTTGACCTGCGCGGCAACGGCGGCGGCCTGATGTCCGAGGCTGTCAGCCTGGTCAACCTCTTTATCCCCAAGGGTAAGGAGGTGCTGCATACGAAAGGCAAGATCAGCGAGATGAACCAAGTCTACAAGACGACCGAGGACCCTCTCGACCTCGACCTTCCGCTTGTCGTGCTGGTGAACGGTTCAACTGCTTCGTCTGCTGAAATCACCTCCGGAGCCTTGCAGGACTATGACCGCGCCGTCATTCTCGGCTCGCGTACTTATGGCAAGGGACTCGTTCAGCAGCCGCGCGATTTGCCTTATGGAACACAGATGAAGCTTACCACGAGTAAGTACTATATTCCCAGTGGACGCTGCGTCCAGGCTTACGATTTTCAGCACCGTAACGCTGACGGCTCGCCGCGCCATCTGCCTGACAGCCTGTGCAGTGAGTTCCGTACGGTTGCCGGTCGCGTCGTGCGCGACGGCGGCGGCATTACGCCCGACGTTGTTCAGCCAGCCGACACGATGTCCGCTCTCGCTGCCTACCTGCTCTATTCAGACGAACTCTTTGACTTCTGCAATGCCTACCGCAATGCCCACGACAGCATCCCGGCTCCTGACTCCTACGAACTGCCCGATGCTGTTTTCGATAGTCTCAAAGTTTACCTCTCGCGGGTCGGTTTTACTTATGACCGTGAGACAAAACGCCTTTTCGCTGCCCTTGAACGCGCAGCCCGCCTTGAAGGGACGGCCGACAGCGCCCGTTCTGAGTTTGCCGCCCTCCGTGCCAAGCTCAGTCCCAATCTCAGCGTCGATCTCGACCGCCATCGCGACGAAGTCAGCCGCCTTGTTTCCACTGAACTCATCCGTCGCTACTATTATGCTGCCGGTGTGGCCCGTTATGCCATGCGTCATGATGAACTGGTCGCTCGAGCCGTTCGTCTGCTCGACAGTCCAGAAGAAATGCGACGCCTGCTTGGCCGGA
>HF989192.1:8288-28007 GCA_000431275.1 Prevotella sp. CAG:755
ATAGGGAAAGAGAAGTGCCGGAGCGCCCTGCTCCACGGAGCAGTCTGTGCGTCCAGTCGCCGGAAAGGAAGAACCTGCCAGGTTTCCGTAAGAACAGGCGTAGTAGCTGTAAAGACTGTCCGGCTGACAGAATTTTCTGTCAGCCGGACAGTCTTTCTTTCCCGCCGTCTCCCTTCGGCGATCCTGGCTGGCGGACGTGTCTCCCGCCGCACCCCTACATGCCGGGCGGGCAGTTCGCTTACGCCTTCCCGGGCGTGGCCGTCGTTGGAGGCGCTGGCAGCATGAAGTCGACCTGCGTTCCCTTTCCTTCGACCGACGTCATGCGGATGTGTCCGCCCGCCCGGTGGAAGAAGGACCGGCTCACGCGTGCCTTCTTCCTGTTTCCGACTGCCTCGCAGGCGTTTTTCAGTAAGCTGATAAGCGCTCGTCCAGTCTGGGCGAGTTCGGCGTGGATGGTGATGCCGTGAGGTGTAGGCGTGCTGGCTGTCATGATGCTGATTGTCGTCGCGGTGATGCTCTGGCAGGTGTGCCGTGTGATGAGCGACAATCCCGCCGCCGTCGTCCGCAGCGAATGAACGGCCTTTGTGCTTTTGAGATAAGCGAGGCGCCCGGACTGTCAAAGTCCGGGCGCCTCTTGTATGGTCTGTGTGGTTTGTCGGCCAGCGGGGATCACTTCACGATGATCAGGAAGTAGTTCTTCTTGCCGCGTTGTACGAGCAGGTACTTTCCGTCGAGCAGGTCATCGGCAGTGACAAGGCGGTCGGGCGTCTCGAGTTTCTCCTTGTTGAGGCTGACGCCGCCGCCCTGCACGAGTTTGCGCATCTCGCCCTTCGAGGCAAAGCACTTCGTCGTCTCGGCCAGGAGGTCGACAGCTTTGGCGCCGCAAACCTGGTCTTTGGCTACTTCGAAGCGGGGCACACCGTCGAAGACGGCGAGCAGTGTAGCTTCGTCAAGGCGCACGAGACTCTCTTTCGTGGCACGGCCGAAGAGGATGTTTGAAGCCTCGATGGCCATGTCGTAATCCTCGCGGCTATGGACCATGCAGGTCACTTCCTCGCCGAGCCGCTTTTGCAGGAGTCGGCGTCCCGGGTCGGCCGAATGTTCGGCGATGAGGGCGTCAATCTCGTCCTTGGGGAGCGAGGTGAAAATCTTGATATACCGGGCGGCTTCGTCGTCGCCTACGTTGAGCCAGAACTGGTAGAACTTGTAGGGCGTGGTATAACGCTTGTCGAGCCATACGTTGCCGCTCTCGGTCTTGCCGAACTTGCGGCCGTCGCTCTTGGTGATGAGGGGGCAGGTGAGGGCATAGGCCTCGCCGCCGAGGGTACGTCGGATGAGTTCGGAACCGGTGGTGATGTTGCCCCACTGGTCTGATCCGCCCATCTGGAGCTTGCAGTTTTTCGTCTGATACAGGTGCAGGAAGTCGTAGGCCTGCAAAAGCTGGTAGGTGAACTCCGTGAACGAGAGCCCGTCGCGCGCTTCGCCGTTCAGGCGCTTCTTCACGCTGTCCTTGGCCATCATGTAGTTCACCGTGATGTGCTTGCCGACCTCGCGGGCAAAGTCGAGGAATGTGAAGTCGCGCATCCAGTCGTAATTGTCGACCAGTTCGGCCCCGTTGGATGCTGCACTGTCGAAATCAAGGAAGTGGCCCAGCTGGGCCTTGATGCAGGCTTCGTTGTGTCGGAGCACCTCTTCGGTCAGCAGGTTGCGCTCGGCGCTTTTGCCCGAAGGGTCGCCAATCATGCCTGTGGCGCCGCCGACGAGGGCGAGAGGCTTGTGGCCGGCACGCTGGAAGTGGCGCAGAATCATGATGGAGCAGAGGTGTCCGATGTGGAGCGAGTCGGCCGTCGGGTCAAAGCCCACGTAAGCCGTGACCTGCTCGCGGGCAAGCAGTTCTTCCGTGCCCGGCATGAGCTGGTGTACCATGCCGCGCCATCTGAGTTCGTCAACAAAATTCATCGTTTCGTGTATTATTTATTGAGTGTTTCCCTGTGGTTGTTATGGGAGTTGAGGGCAAAAGTACGACTTTTTTTTGACTTCTGCCCACAGCTGGGGCGAAAGCGGGCATCCTGGTCCGGAATGAGGGCCGTCGCTGTGTGCGGAGCGACAGCGGAACCGTTTTTCCGGGTTGTCGTCCCGTTTCGCCGGAACGGCCGATAGGAATTCCTGTCACTGCGATAGAAATTTCTGTCGCTCTGTCCGTTTTGAGCGGTTTCCGGAGGGCTTCACCGGGTGGTCTGATGAGGCCTCTGGGTATAGTGGCCGGGATTCCGCAGAGCGTGGGGAAGAGACTCGTTGTCCTTTCCGACTTTTTGTTTTAACGTTTGTATTATTCGATTGTATTACAGCGGTTTATGGGAAAATCCTTTACGTTTCATGAAACTGTGTGAAAAAAAATATCCGTACCGGTGGGGAATTGTGGGGGAAAAGCCGTAATTTTGGAAATTCTTAGCGAACAAAGGACGATGCGCTTCACAGGAACGATCAAAGCAAAATTGGACGCAAAGGGCAGGGTTTTCCTCCCGGCGTCGTTCCGCAGGCTTTTACGGGACGACGAGGCGGAATTCGTGCTCAAACGCGATGCGTTCCAGCCCTGCCTGACCGTCTATCCACGCGCAGCGTGGGACGCCGAGGTGGCCGACCTGCGCAGCCGTCTTGACTCTTGGCGCGCCGACCATCGGATGACCCTGCGGCGCTATGTGGCCGACGTCGAGGTGTTTTCGCTCGATGCCTCGGGCCGTTTCCTCATCCCGAAACGTTATCTCCGCATGGCCGACATCCGGCAGGAGGTCGTGTTCGTCGGGATGGATGAGACCATCGAGCTATGGCCCGGCGAGGGCGACGAACTCCCCTTCATGGGCGACGTGGCCGCCGATTTGGAAAATCTAGTAACCCTTTCAGACTCATGACGACAACGGCTCCCACTTATCACGTGCCAGTCCTGCTTGCTGCCAGTGTGGACGGGCTGGCCGTCCGCCCCGGCGGAACGTATGTCGACGTCACCTTCGGCGGTGGCGGCCATAGCCGTGAAATCCTGCGCCGCCTCGGTCCCGGCGGCCGCCTGTTTGGTTTTGACCAAGACCTCGATGCGCTGGCCAACGTGCCTGACGACGCCCGTTTCACTTTCGTCAGGAGCAACTTCCGTTATCTGGCTAATTGGCTGCACTATTATGACGTGCCCGTGGTCGACGGCATCTTGGCAGACCTCGGCGTGTCGAGCCACCACTTCGACGATCCGGAACGCGGCTTCTCGTTCAGGTTCGATGCTCCGCTCGACATGCGCATGAACGTCCGTAGTGGGCAGACCGCGGCCGACGTCGTGAATCGTTATGACGAAGCCGCGTTGGCCCGCATCTTCACTCTTTACGGCGAGTTGCGGGTCGGCCGCCGCTTGGCCGCCGCCATCGTACGCACCCGCCGCGAAAGGCCCGTCGAGACCGTCGATGATCTCGTTTCCATCGCCCGCCCGCTGCTCGGCCGCGACCGCGAGAAAAAAGACATGGCCAAGGTGTTCCAGGCTCTCCGCATAGAGGTGAACCACGAACTTGATACACTTCACGAACTGCTGGATGCTGCTGTCGGGGCACTGCGCCCAGGCGGCCGGTTGGTCGTCCTGACCTATCACTCGTTGGAGGACCGTATGGTCAAGAACTACGTCCGTGCCGGCAATGTCGACGGGAAGGTCGAGCAAGACTTTTTTGGCAACCGCCTTTCGCCCTTGCGTCCTGTCAACAGCCGTGTCATTGTGCCCGACGAGGCTGAACAGCAGGCTAACCCGCGCAGCAGGAGCGCCAAATTGCGCATTGCCGAACGTGTGGAAACTGCCGATGAATCCGAACAATAATGACGATATGAGACGATATGCCGATATGATGAACAGAAAGCACCGCCGGGACGACGACTCCGACGCCGGGACGCCCCGTGTCGACGCGGAAAACGCTGAGCAGGCGGCAACGGAACCTAAAAGGCCTCTCAGTGACGAGGAACACGCTCGGGCGGCGCTTCGGAAGTTCACCGAAGTGGACACCGATCCTGACCGTGTGAACGTGTCGCTGCGCAGCATCCTTGGAGGCGACATCTTGGCTGGCGCATGGTTCCGTCGGCAATTCTTCTTCATCCTGATGCTTGTGGCGTTTGTTATTGTTTATGTGAGCAATCGCTACGCCAGCCAGCAGGAACTGCTCGAAATAGATGCTTTGCAGAAGCAGCGCATAGACGAACAGTATAGGGCGCTCACGCGGTCGAGCGAATTGATGGAACTCACACGGCGCAGCAGCGTGGAAAACTACCTGCGCACGACAAACGACAGTACGTTGCAAACGGCAACCGTGCCACCCTACACGCTTGACGTAGATGAAAATTAACCATTATAAGCGAACCGAACAACTATGAAATTCCCTGGTAAAAAGGTCATGCCTAGGTACTTCCTGATCACTGTCGTGTTGGGCGTGGTGGGGCTGCTCGTCTTGTTCAAGGCTGCTCATATCATGTTTCTCGAACGCGACTATTGGGAGGCTGTGAGCGACCGTTTCGTCAAGGATAGTGTCGAGATATATCCGGAGCGTGGGAATATCTATTCGGCAGACGGACAGCTCCTTGCGGGTTCACTGCCAGAATATAAGATATATATGGATTTCATGTCCTGGGAGAAGGACAGCTTACGCCGGATACGCGACCAGCATCGCCGCGATTCCCTCCTGAATGCCAAAATGGACAGCATCTGTGAGGGGATGCACCGCTTGTTTCCGGACATCGACCCGCAGAAGTTCCGTTCATTGCTGCGCGAAGGCCGTGCGGCGAAGAGCCATCATTGGCTGCTCTATCCGAGACGCATCTCGTATATTGAATATCAGGAGGTGAAGCGCCTGCCTTATTTTTCGCTCCCTTCGTATCGCGGAGGCTTCCATGCAGAAGAGTTCAAGCAGCGTAAGAAGCCCTTTGGTTCGCTCGCAGCCCGCACGATCGGCGAGATGTATGGAGGCAAGGATACAGCCCGTTTCGGCTTGGAACTGTCACTTGACACCCTGTTGCGCGGAAAGCCCGGCCTGACACACCGTCAGAAAGTGCGCCGGCGTTACCTGAACATTATCGACGTGCCGGCGCAGGACGGTTATGACGTTGTCACGACGCTTGATGTGGGAATGCAGGACATCTGTGAGCAGGCTCTGAACGACAAACTAACCGAGTTGGAAGCCATTTCAGGCATTTGCATCCTTATGGAGGTGGCAACGGGCGACATCAAGGCCATGACTTCGCTGACACGCTGTGCGGACGGGAAGTACAGGGAAGTACGTAACGCCGCAGTGAGCGACTTGCCCGAACCGGGGTCTGTCTTCAAGCCCGTTTCCTTTATGGTTGCGATGGACGATGGTTACATCGATATGGACACTCGGGTCAACACGGGTTCCGGAATCATGGAGATGCACGGCCGCCGTATGCGTGACCACAACTGGCACCGCGGCGGATATGGCGAAATCGCCGTTCCGAAGATTTTGCAGGTGTCGTCGAACATAGGCGTAAGCTACTTGATTGACAAGTACTACTATGATCAGCCTGAGAAGTATGTGGACGGCGTCTATCGAACTGGCATCACCGAAGACACAAAGCTCCCGATTCCCGGATATGCCCGCCCGCGTCTTCGCCGGCCTAAGGAAGACGGCAGCAATTGGTCAAAAACCGCGCTGGCATGGATGAGCATCGGTTACGAAAGCCAGATACCACCGATCAACACGCTGATGTTTTATAACGGCATAGCCAACAACGGACGCATGGTAAGTCCTCGGTTGGTGAAGAGCCTGATGCGCAACGGCGAGGTAGTCCATGAATATCCCGTCGAAGTCGTGCGCGAACAGATGTGCAAGCCCAAGACATTGAAGAACCTGCAAACCATTCTCGAACAAGTAGTCAGCATCGGCCTTGGAAAGGCCGCGGGCAACAAACTCTTTCACGTGTCGGGCAAGACCGGCACGGCGCAGGTCTGGACGAGCGCTGGCTTTGCTTCGGAGTATTTTGTGTCGTTTGCAGGTTACTTCCCGAGCGAAAAGCCGCAGTATTCCTGCATCGTATGTATCCGTAAGCGCGGTATAGCGTCGGGCGGAGGACAATGTGGACCCGTGTTCCGGAAAGTGTCGGAGGCTATCATGGCGCAGCGTCTGCGGCCGGAAATCGCGGCTGCCCGTGACACGGTCCACGCACCCGAGCCCGAAGTGAAGGACGGCGATATTGCGGCCGCAGTCCGTGTGATGCGCACATTGGGTGTGCAGTATGAAGCTCCCGAAGCAGCGTTAGGCGAGACCGTTTGGGGCGAAGCGGCCGCTCACGGCGGCAAAGTCTATCTGGCTGCGGCGCCGCAAGACACGGGACGTGTGCCCGATGTCGTCGGCATGGGTGCCCGTGATGCTGTGTTCTGCTTGGAACAGGCTGGGTTGCGCGTGAAGTTGAACGGCGTCGGCGCCGTAACGCATCAGAGTATCAAGGCGGGTTCGCCCCTCGTTGCAGGTCAAGTCGTTGAGCTCGAATTGAAAACCAGCCGCAAGGCCCGTAAGGCTGAGCCCCGTCCCGCACCGTCTGTTCCGGCGGATACGGTGATGCCGCCTTCTGCCGGACAAAAGACCCGCAGCGATTCAGCTGCTCCCAAGGCTCCGGCGAAGAAGCCGTCCGGCACTCCTGCGAAGCAGGACGACCGCCAGCAAGCCTGCCTCTTCGACGGGCGCCAACGTCGTGTTCCTACGAAGTTTATCCGCAATGCTTAAACAATAAGAAAAAGAAGATATGAAACTGTCCGAAGTCCTGAAAAAAGTGAAGCCCCTTGAAATCGTGAACGGGGCTGATGTGGAAATCACGGGCGTATGCACCGATTCGCGCAAGGTGAAGCCTGGCAATCTCTTCGTAGCCGTGAGAGGAACGCAAGTAGACGGCCACGATTTCATCGCTGCGGCAGTTTCTCTCGGCGCTGCGGCCGTTTTGATGGACGCAGTGATAGAAAAATACGTCACGGATGGTGTCGTTTTCGTCCGTGTGGCCAACACGGAGGACGCCGTCGGTCCTGTGGCTACGACGTTTTTCGGTGATCCTTCACGTCACCTGAAATTGGTGGGAGTGACGGGAACGAACGGGAAAACGACGATAGCTACGCTGCTCTATACTCTCTTCCGAAAGCTCGGTTATAAGTGTGGACTCTGCTCGACGGTCTGCAATTATATCGACGGCGAGGCGGTTCCCGCGGACCATACGACGCCCGACCCGATCACGCTGAACGAGCTGCTTGCGCGTATGGTGGCAACGGGCTGTGACTACGCTTTCATGGAGTGCAGTTCCCATGCCATTCATCAAAAACGCATCGGCGGTCTTGAATTTGCTGGTGGTATTTTCACGAACCTTACGCGCGACCATCTGGACTACCACAAGACGTTTGAGAACTACCGCGATGCGAAGAAAGCCTTTTTCGACAGCCTCGGGAAGGGGGCTTTCGCCATCACCAATGCCGACGACAAGAACGGAATGGTCATGGTGCAGAACACGCAGGCTGCGGTGCGAACTTATTCCACCAGGACGGCGGCCGATTTCAAAGGACGTATCCTCGAAGAGAGTATCGAAGGCATGCTTATCAGCATTGACGGCCGCGAGGTGAGTGTTCATTTCGTCGGTCGCTTCAACGTGTCGAATCTTTTGGCCGTCTACGGTGCTGCTGTCATGCTGGGTGAATCGGCGGATGAAGTGTTGCGCGTGCTGTCCGACCTGCGTCCCGTCAACGGCAGGTTTGAGGCTATGCGTGCTCCGGCTGGATACAGCGCCATCGTCGACTATGCCCATACGCCCGACGCCCTTGTCAATGTGCTCGATGCCATCCGTGAGATCGTCCACGGGCGCGGCCGTGTCATCACGGTCTGTGGCGCGGGCGGAAACCGCGACAAGGGTAAGCGGCCGCTCATGGCACGTGAAGCTTCCACTCGCAGCGATCGCCTCATCCTCACCAGTGATAACCCGCGCTTTGAGGAGCCACAAGCAATCCTCGATGACATGCTCGCCGGTCTCGATGAAGATTTGCGGCGTAAGACCCTCGTTATCGTCGACCGTCGCGAGGCCATCCGTACGGCCTGTATGATGGCGCAGCCCGGCGATGTCATCCTCGTGGCAGGCAAGGGACACGAACCTTATCAGGAGGTGAAAGGTGTGAAGCACCACTTCGATGACCACGAAGAGTTGCGTGAGGCTTTCGGATTGTCCTCGAAGGCCTGAAAACTCCTTTCGTCCAAAGACCTAACCTGTAACGAATAGCAGATAGCCATGTTATACTACTTATTCCGTTTCCTGGAGCAGTTCGGAGTGCCCGGCTCCGGCATGTGGTCCTACATCTCGTTCCGCTCCCTGCTGGCCTTGATGCTGGCATTGATAGTGTCGGCTTGGTTCGGCCAGTATTTTATCCGGTGGATGAAGCGGCACAATGTGAGTGAGGTGCAGCGCGACGCCAAGATAGACCCGTTTGGCGTGCAGAAGCTGAACGTGCCTTCGATGGGTGGCATTATAATTATTGTGTCTATCCTTGTACCTTGCCTGTTGCTGGGGCGTTTGCGTAATATATATATGATTTTGATGCTCGTTACGACCGTATGGCTCGGTCTGCTGGGCTTTCTTGACGATTATATCAAGAATTTCAAGAAGAACAAGGACGGTCTTCCCGGCCGCTATAAGATTGTGGGCCAAGTCGCCATTGGTCTTGTCGTGGGCTTGACCCTGTATTACAGTCCCGACGCTGTGATCCGCGAGAACGTCGAGATGCAACGCAATGGTGCCACTACGGAAATCGTGCATAAGAGCGAGACCGTCAAGTCCACCAAGACGACAATTCCTTTCGTCAAGAACAATAACTTCGACTACGCCGATCTTGTCGGATTCATGGGGCCGTATCAGCGGCAAGCCGGTTGGGTTGTTTTCGTGTTAGTTACCATTTTTGTCATCACGGCGGTGTCGAACGGAGCCAACCTGAACGACGGCATGGATGGTATGGCTGCCGGTAATTCCGCCCTTATCGGCATTGCGCTCGGCGAATTCCGCCATTATCGGCATTGCGCTCGGCGTGCTGGCTTATGTGTCGAGCCATATAGAGTTTGCCAGCTACCTGAACATCATGTATATTCCCGGTTCTCAGGAACTCGTCATATTCTGTTCGGCGTTTGTCGGTGCGCTCATCGGCTTTCTTTGGTACAACGCCTATCCGGCTCAGGTGTTCATGGGCGACACCGGTTCGCTGACGATTGGTGGCATTATCGCCGTATTAGCCATCATAGTCCACAAGGAATTGCTCATACCGATTCTTTGCGGCATCTTCCTCGTTGAAAGTCTCAGCGTGATACTTCAAGTGGAATTTTTCAAGTTTGGGAAGCGTCGCGGAGTGCGTCAGCGCATTTTCAAGCGGACACCCATTCACGATAACTTCCGGGTGTTGCCCTCGCAGCTTGACCCCGATTGCCGCTATCTGCTTCGGAACTGGCCGCATGGTGCGTGGCACGAGTCGAAAATAACGGTGCGTTTTTGGATCACTACCATCATTTTGGCCGCCGCAACGATCATCACTTTGAAAATACGATAAGAAATAACGAAAGAAAGGAACGAAAATCTTATGTCAAGGATAGTCATTTTGGGAGCTGCCGAGAGTGGGGTAGGCGCAGCGATATTGGCTCAAAAAAAAGGATTTGATGTGTTTGTCTCAGATTTAGGACGCATTAAATCGGAATATAAGGCACAGCTTGATGCTCGCGGCATCACGTGGGAAGAGGGGCGCCACACCGAGGCGCTTATCCTCAATGCCGACGAGGCGATCAAGAGTCCGGGCATACCGGAAACGGCTCCGATGGTAGTGGCGCTTCGACGGAAAGGAGTTCCCGTCATCAGCGAGATCGAGTTTGCAGGACGCTACACTGACGCTCGCATGATCTGTATCACCGGTAGCAACGGAAAAACGACGACCACGTCGCTCATTTATCACCTCTGTCGTGCCGCCGGTCTCGATGTGGGTCTCGCGGGCAACATCGGGCACAGCCTGGCGCTTCAAGTAGCCGAAACGCCGCACGAGAACTATGTCATCGAACTGTCGTCGTTTCAGCTTGACGACATGTTCGATTTCCGGGCCAACGTGGCTGTCCTGCTCAACATTACGCCCGACCATCTCGACCGTTACGATTATAAGATGCAGAACTACGTTGATGCGAAGATGCGCATCCTCCGCAACCAGACGGCCGCCGACACATTTATATATTGGGCTGATGACGACTACGTAGGCAATGAGCTTGCAAAATATGACACTGCCTGTCGCGTCCTGTCCTTTGCTGATGTGCCCGGACGCGGCGTGACGGCATACGCCGACGGAGGCAACTTTGTTCTGGAGCAGCCTGCGCCGTTCCGGATGCCTTGTGCCGAACTCTCCTTGCGTGGCAAGCACAACCTGCGCAATGAGTTGGCTGCTGCTATGGCCACCAAAGCAATCGGCATTCCTGACGACGTGCTACGCCAAGGGTTGGGCGATTTTCCCGGTGTCGAACACCGATTGGAGCGCGTGGCTACGGTCGGCGGCGTGGTTTACGTCAACGACTCGAAAGCGACGAATGTCGACGCCTGCTACTATGCGCTCGAAGCCATGACGACACCTGTCGTCCTCATCCTTGGCGGAAAAGACAAAGGGAACGACTATAACGAAATCCGACCGCTTGTCGAACAGAAGTGCCGCGCGCTTGTTTATCTCGGCGCCGACAATAAGAAACTGCACGACTTCTTCGATGGTCTTGGCCTCCCTGTGGCAGACACTCACTCAATGGCCGATTGCGTGGCGGCCTGCCGCCGGCTGGCCCACGAGGGCGACACGGTCCTGTTGAGTCCTTGTTGTGCCAGTTTCGACCTTTTCCGCAACATGGAAGACCGCGGCTGCCAGTTCAAGAGCCTTGTGCATGACATGGAAACCAGTCACAGTCAACACACGCAATCATGAAGAAAATCCAAAACGCATTCAAGGGCGACCGAGTCGTCTGGGTCGTGTTCTTCTTCCTCTGTATCATCTCGTTGATAGAGGTGTACAGCGCGGCGAGTACATTGACTTACAGCTCGGGCAGTTTTTGGAGTCCGCTCATCAAGCAGGCCGTTTTCCTTGGTGTCGGGACGCTTATCGTTGTAGGCATCCACAATGTGCCTTGCCGCTACTTCAAGCTCATTCCCATTCTTTTGCTGGTGCCCACGTATGCCCTCCTGTTGTTCACGTCGCTCTATGGCGCCATGGTCAATGGGGCATCGCGCGCCATTCCTATCTTCGGTTTCCAGTTCCAGCCGCTCGAACTGGGAAAGGGAGTCACTGTCGTGACCACCGCTCTCATCCTTGCGTCGCTTCAAAACGAGGAAGGTGCAGACCGTAGGGCGTTCAAGTGGGTGCTGATCACGGCAGGCATCATGTGTGCCCTTATCTTTCCTGAAAACCTCTCTACGTCCGTCCTTCTTTTCGGCGTGGTGCTCATCATGATGTTTATCGGGCGCGTTTCGCTCATTCAGTTGGGCAAGTTGCTCGGTGTCCTGATGCTTTTTGCGGCCAGCGCCGTGATGCTCGTCAAGTGCCTCCCCGACGACAAGGAGAGTGCCGTTTATGACCTCCCGGGGCTTCATCGCCTCTCGACGTGGGTGAACCGCGTCGAGACGCACGGGGAGATGTCGAAAGAAGTGGCTCCCGAGGACTTCGACATAGACAAGGACGCTCAGATCGCCCATGCCCATATTGCTATTGCCACAAGCAACGTAGTGGGGAAAATGCCCGGAAATTCTGTTGAGCGAGATTTCCTGAGCCAAGCTTTTTCCGACTTCATCTTTGCTATTATCATCGAAGAGATGGGCATTTGGGGTGCGGCTATCGTCGTCTTTCTCTACATTGTCCTGCTTTTTCGCGCCGGCCGCATAGCGAGCCGTTGCGAGCACAATTTCCCGGCATTTCTTATCATGGGCTTGGCGTTGTTGCTCGTTGTCCAGGCCGTGATGAACATGCTGGTAGCCGTCGGCATCATGCCGGTGACGGGCCAGCCCTTGCCGCTTATTAGCCGTGGCGGTACGTCGACGCTGATGAGCTGCGTTTACATCGGTATGATTCTCAGTGTCAGCCGTTACGCCCGTCGTCGTGAGGAGAGTGCGAGCCGGGTGACGCCTGCGGAGGAGCCCGATGTCGATCCCAACTACTACAATACGGCAAACTTGATCTGACATATCATGAAACGATTACTGACTCCGTTCATCCTCTTGGTCATGGCCTTTACTTCAATCACGGCTTTCGCGGCCGTCGCCAAGGACACCCGCCAGCGTGTCCGTTTCGAGACAACTTCCGGGACGTTTGTCGTGGCTCTCTATGACGACACCCCGATTCACCGTGATAACTTCCTGCGCCTCGTGCGCAGCGGCTTCTACGACGGCATCCTCTTTCATCGTGTCATTGAGGGGTTCATGGTGCAGGCTGGCGACCCCGACTCGCGCCAGGCACGGCCCGGGCAACGCTTGGGTGAGAAGTCGGAGGGCGAGACGCTGCCCGCCGAAATCCGCTATCCCGGTCACTACCATCTGCGGGGAGCCTTAGCTGCCGCGAGGCTGGGCGACGGGATCAATCCCGAACGTCGCAGCAGCGGGTCGCAGTTCTACATCGTCTGGGGTGAGCGTATGTCGCAGCGCATCCTTGCGCCGATTTTTGAATATGACGCCCAGTTCCTTGCCGAAGGCGAAGAGTTGCCATCGAGCGTGCGCACCGACTATGAGACGCTTGGCGGGTCGCCTCACCTCGACGGACAGTATACCGTGTTCGGTGAGGTGGTCGAAGGGTTGAAAGTGATTAAGAAAATGCAGAAAGCAGACACCGACGCCAACGACCGGCCAGTGACGGACATCCGTATATTGAAAGCCACGGTCGTCGGGGAGTGAGCACATTGAAGCCCTGACCGGTCCAACGGTCAGGATAATAGGAAAAACGGGACGGCTGATGGGAAATTCTATCGCTTCGATAGAATTTCCCATCAGCCGTCTGGATTTTACGGGCGGTGGCTGCGGTGTCGCCGGGCAAGCCACGCGTCGAACGCCAACAGCAGGAAGAACGACAGACCCATCGGAAGCCAAGGCACAAGGCTGTCGGCGTCGGGCAGGGTCACCCTGAGGCTTTCCACGCAAGCCGGTCCGAACATCCAGCCGAGAAAGCCGAGAGCCACAGCTACGACGATGGCTGCGGCCGCTGCCGCCCGACGTTGGCGTCGGCGTTCAGCTGCGCGCCGGGTGGCGGCGATGTGCTTCATGGTCTGGTGGGTGAAGTTGCTCGGCAGCCGTTTCTCAGGCGCCAGGGCGCGTCTGAGGTCTTGTTGTCGGAGTTTAAGAGTCTTCGGGTTCATGGCTCAAAAGTACGAAAAGTTTTTTACGAAGACGGCTCAGCCGGGTGCGGACGTTGCCCTCGCTGAGGCCCATGATGGTCGCCGTTTCGGCCGTGGGCCGCTCCTCGTCGTAGGTCAGCAGGAGCAGGGTGCGTTCCTCCGGCCGCAGGCGGCCGAGTGCCTGCCGCAGGCGCTCCACCGCCGCGTCGGCCGCTCCGGCCTCGGGATTGTCGGACAGGATGACCTCGTCGCCCAGTGCATCGAGCGCCCGTTCGTCGTCGAAGAGCAGTTCGCGTCGTGGCTTCCGCGCCCGGCGCAGGGCGAGGTGGTAGGCTATCTGGTAGAGCCATGTCGAGAACTGGCAGTCGCCCCTGAAAGTCGGCAGTTTCTCGTAGGCACGGATAAAGGCGTCCTGCGTGACCTCTTCGGCGTCCTCGGCGCAGTCCACGATGCCTGCCACCATGCGGTGGATGGCGTCGGCATAGCGGTCGAGGAAGTAGGCGTACTCCTCCTCGTGCCCGGCCAGTATGGCTTGGATGCGTGCGGCCTCGGTCATCGTTTGGTGGGTCTTGTAGTCGTTCGCGGATTGGTGGGGCAATGGTCGCGCAGGGTGTCCTTATATATTAATGTGTCGCTTCATCTGCCTTTTCGGCCGGTTCATCGTATTGGATGCGCTCAGTGTGTTTCCGGTCGTTGTGGCTCTCGATGGCGTAAGAGATGATGAGGCCCGCACCGCCGAAGATGAGCACACAGGCGCCGTAGACGGTGCCGACGGCCTGTCGCATCTCCCACGAGGTCTCGCCGCTGGTAAATCCCGGGAGAGCCATCGCGTTGATGAAGAAAGCCACGAGGAGGCCGAGGCCGAGGCCCAGGATGAGGCATCCGGCCCGCAGGGCGGAGAAACTGCCCATCCGTCGCGGCCAGAGGTCGGGCAGGCGCAGGTTGGCAGGGCTGTTGTCGCGCATCTTGCTGATGTACATCATGCGTTCGGAGCGGCGCACGAAAAGCTCGAAGAGACGGTAAATGAAGTAGAATACGATGGCCGTGGTCAGCGGCGTGGTGATGAAGTCCATCATAAGGCTTGGAGTTTTTGAGGTTATTGTTCGTATTTTTATCGCTGTCTACCCACTTAGAGACACGGCGGGCCGGAATGTTACACTCCCGGCCCGTTTTTTTTCTGCGGTTTACGAAAAAATCTCATGTAGCACGTCGAGCGACTTCAAGTCGGGGAAGGCCGGCAGGTGCAGCCGGTAGTAGTCGTTCAGGGCTGCCAGGAGGCGCTGTCGTTCTTCGCGACCGAAGCGGAAGAGGTGCATCGTGTCGTAGTTCATCCGCATGAGCAGCGGAAGGCGCGCCGCGTCGGCCGGCATCAGAAAGTGGTTGTGCAGGGGCGCCTGTGCGGTGAACTGTCCCGTTTCGAGGTCGAAGTAGCGTCCCGTTCCGCGCTCCGAGAGGTTGGGATAGATGCCCAGGAAGCGCGTCATGCGCAGCAGGAATACCAAGTGGAAGTTGGCGAAGGAGCGCTGGCAGAGGTCAAGCCATACGACCGACGCCCGCAGGTAGGCATAGAGCGGGCGGTCGGGCGGATTCTCACGCAGGGCAAGGTGGAGAAATTCGGCGAGGAAGAGCGCGATGCTTGTTTTGTAGGGATCGTATGGAACAGACGTCTCGATATAATCGGGCCGGGCGGCTTTGACGCGGGCGAGACGGGCGTTCGGTTTCCGGTCCCACTCCACATGGAGCAGTGCCATGGGGCGGAACAGGCGTGATTTCACCGCCGCGCGCCGTGAGGCCGACACGCGGACGAGGAAGGATACCATGCCTTCGTCCTCGGTGTAGACGTCGATGATGTTCTCGTCGTCTTTGTATTTAATGGTGCGGAGCACCAGTCCTCTCGAACTTGTCAGCATAATTCTTTCGTCGGGTGTGGCGTGACGGGCGTTGTGTCCGTTTCGCCCTCCGGCCGTTCTGTCTTTCCTGGCCGGCGGCCAGGCGGAACGGTCAGCCGTCCGGAATTTTCAGTCAGCCGTCCCGTCGAGGCGACTTGCCCACCTGGATCTGCCGTCCGGCCGTTCAGTTTCCCGCGAAGATACGCCAAAGCGTCGGAAAGTGAGGGTAGAAAGGCTTGAAAAGCAAAAAATCAAATTTTTTTATCGAAACATTTTGTCATGTCAGCAGGAAGCCTTACTTTTGCACTCGCAAACAAGCGCCGAGAGGCTTTCAGCTTGTTTGAAAGGCAGGCCCATTCGTCTATCGGTTAGGACGTGAGATTTTCATTCTCAAAAGAGCGGTTCGATTCCGCTATGGGCTACTCAATAAAAGCAACAAGAATAAAATGGCAAACCACAAATCTTCTGAAAAGAGAATTCGTCAGACCGCCGCACGCAGACTGCACAATAGATACTACGCCAAGACCATGCGTAACGCCGTTCGCAAACTCCGCGCAACGACTGAGAAAGCCGCAGCCGAAGAGCTGCTTCCCAAAGTGCAGGCCATGCTCGACAAACTGGCTAAGCAGAACATCATTCACAAGAACAAAGCTTCGAACATCAAGTCTGGCTTGATGATTCACGTCAGAAAGTTGGCGTAAGGCTTTGAGGGGTTAAACAATGAAGGCTGTAATCGGAAAGATTGCAGCCTTCATTGTTTTTTAATGGCACATAAAGACGAGCATCCGGGCGGTTGAAGGGATTGCGTGACGCTTCATTTTGTCGGTCAAGGCCGGGGAATAAAATCTCGTTAATATAAAAAATGGGAAAAAGTTTACCATTCATTTGGCTCGTACGAAAGAACTCTTTATCTTTGTCGTAGAAAATACGAAAGACTGCGAAGAATGATCTTATCAATGGCTCACATGTTCTGCTGGTGGCGTCGCTTACAACCTCAAAAGTCGTAAGTCAACCAGTCGTGTGTAGCTGTCATTCCTAAATCCGGGTAATATAGAATTTGCAAAGGCTGTCGTTCTTACGACAGCCTTTTTTGTTTTATCCCCCTTAACCATAATCAATCATGAAACAGTATCAAGTAGATGAAAACGGCTTTTACGGCGATTTCGGAGGCGCTTACATTCCCGAGATCCTCCATCGCTGCGTGTCGGAGTTAACGACTGCCTATCGTGACATCCTTGACAGTGAGGACTTTCAGACCGAGTTCTCACGCCTGTTGCGCGACTATGTCGGCCGGCCCTCTCCGTTGTTTTTCGCCCGGCGACTTTCGGCGAAGTATGGCTGCCGGATTTATCTCAAACGTGAGGACTTGAATCACACGGGGGCTCACAAAATCAACAATGCCATAGGTCAGGTCCTTCTGGCACAACGTTTGGGAAAACGGCGTATTATTGCCGAAACGGGTGCCGGTCAGCACGGCGTTGCCACAGCTACGGTATGCGCGCTGATGGGCATGGACTGTGTGGTCTATATGGGCGAGACGGACATCCGTCGCCAATCAGTGAATGTCCGGAAAATGCAAATGCTCGGCGCGACTGTGCGTTCCGTCACTTCGGGCAATATGACGCTGAAAGACGCCACGAACGAGGCTATCCGCGATTGGTGCTGCCATCCCGACGATACTTACTATGTGATAGGTTCGACGGTGGGACCGCATCCTTATCCAGACCTGGTGGCTCGTTTGCAGTCGGTTATCAGTCGGGAAATCAGGGCGCAGCTGATGGCTCACGAAGGCCGCGACTATCCAGACTATCTCATGGCCTGTGTGGGCGGTGGGAGCAATGCTGCTGGTACGGTATATCATTATCTCGATGACGACCGTGTGAAAATCATCCTCGCCGAAGCCGGAGGCGAGGGCCTTGACACGGGGCGTTCGGCGGCTACGCTTCATCTCGGTCGTATCGGTGTGTTGCACGGGTCGAAGACGATGGTCATGCAGAGTGCCGATGGACAAATTGAAGAACCCTGTTCCATTTCTGCCGGACTGGATTATCCCGGAGTGGGCCCTCTTCATGCTAATCTTGCCGCCCAACACCGAGCCACGGTCTATGCCGTCACGGACGACGAAGCACTCCGTGCGGCTTATGAATTGACCCGGCTGGAAGGCATCATCCCGGCGCTTGAATCGGCTCATGCCCTCGGCGTCCTTCCAAAGGTGGCTTTTCGTCCGTCCGACCTCGTTGTCCTGACCGTTTCCGGACGTGGTGACAAAGATTTGGAGACCTATTTGAAATACTTACCGTCATGAAAGGGCTCGCTATGAAAACGTATGACTATCGCGTCCGCCACCGCGTTTTGCTTGGTGACCTGCATACTCCGGTGAGCACGTATCTCAAAGTGCGCGATCTCTTCCCTCAAAGTTTCTTGATGGAGAGTTCGGATTACCATGGCAGCGAGAACAACCGCTCTTTCATCGGCCTGAATCCTTTGGCCCGTCTCAGTGTGAACCACGGCGTGGCCACGGCCGTCTTTCCCGACGACTCGCGTGAGGAAATCCCCGTTGCGGGAAAGGAGGACGTCGAGCGCGTGATGACAGGTTTCCTTTCGCGCTTTCGGGCTACTGGCGAATATGCCGGCTATTGCGGCCTGTACGGCTATACCGCATTCAATGCAGTCCGTTACTTTGAACCGGTCAACGTGCCCGACAGCCGGGAAGATAAGAATGACGCTCCGGATATCCTATATATACTGTACAAGTATCTCATCGTATTCAATGATTTCAAAAGTGAGTTAGTCTTGATTGAGTTACAGGCTGAGGAGGAATCCAGTCATCTCGACGAGGTGGAACGGGCAGTGCATGACCGGAATTATACGACCTATGGCTTCCGTCCGGTGGGGGAGACGAGTAGTCCCATCACGGACAATGAGCACAAAGCCAACGTGCGCCGGGGTATCGCTCACTGTCTTCGGGGCGACGTGTTCCAAATCGTGCTGTCGCGACGTTTTGTACAGAAATTCCAGGGCGACGACTTCAAACTCTATCGCGCCTTGCGGAGTATCAATCCCTCTCCTTATCTGTTTTATTTTGACTTTGGCGGCTTCCGCCTCTTCGGTTCGTCGCCGGAGACGCACTGCAAGGTTGAGGACCAGTTGGCCACCATCGACCCTATCGCCGGGACGACACGTCGCAGCGGTGACCGCGCGGCTGACGAGGCCCTGACGGCAGCTCTGCTGGCCGACCCGAAGGAAAACGCCGAGCATGTCATGCTGGTTGATCTGGCCCGTAACGATCTCAGCCGCAACTGCCGCAATGTCCATGTAGCTTTTTACAAAGAGCCGCAGTATTACAGCCATGTCATTCACCTTGTCAGCCGCGTCTGCGGTACGCTACGCCCAGAGGCAAATGCTGTCCGCACGTTCATCGATACCTTTCCGGCCGGCACGTTGAGCGGAGCACCGAAAGTGAGAGCCATGCAGCTCATCAGCGAAATAGAGCCTCATAGCCGCGGTGCCTATGGTGGATGTATCGGCTTCATCGGTCTGCACGGCGGGCTCAACCAAGCGATTACCATCCGCACTTTTGTGAGTCGCAATCACGAACTATGGTTTCAGGCGGGTGGCGGCATTACGGCTCTGAGCAGCGAGGATAATGAACTGCAAGAAGTGAACAACAAACTCGGCGCCTTGAAAAAAGCCATAGTCATGGCCGAAAAAATGTAAATCGAAGCTATCGTTATGCAAATCGTTATTATTGACAATTACGACTCGTTCACCTATAATCTCGTCCAGGCGTTCGAGTCCCTCGGTGCCGGCGTCACGGTATGGCGCAACGACGCTTTTTCGCTTGCCGACCTGCGCCGCTTCGACCGCTTGGTCCTTTCGCCCGGTCCGGGTGTGCCGGCTGAGGCGGGCCTCCTGCTTGATGTCGTCCGGGAATATGCGGCCGTGAAGCCTATTCTCGGCATCTGTTTGGGCGAACAGGCCATCGGTCAAGTCTATGGCGCCCGGCTCGTCAACCTGCCTGCTGTCTTTCACGGCGTCCAGACCCCGGCAGAAATCATTGAGCCCGACTATGTTTTTGAAGGGTTGCCGCGCCGCATACAGGTGGGCCGCTACCATTCGTGGGTGGTGGACCGCGCCTCCCTTCCGGCCTGCCTGGAAGTTACGGCTGTCAGTCCGGAGGGTTACGTCATGGCCTTGCGCCATCGCGAGTACGACATCCGCGGCGTACAGTTTCACCCCGAGTCTATCCTCACGCCCTGCGGCGTGGAGATGCTTCGGAACTGGTTGTTTCATAATGTCTGAAAAATGAAAGAGATATTGTTGAGGCTTTTTGCCCACGAAGAACTGTCGTCCTCCGAAGCCTGTTCGCTGATGCTTGGTGTGACGAACGGTGATTATAACGACGCCCAGCTCGCGTCGCTCCTGACGGTGTTCCAGATGAGAGGTGTGACGGTGCCTGA
>HF989193.1:0-17892 GCA_000431275.1 Prevotella sp. CAG:755
ACAGACGGACAACATGCGGATAATCATTTAGTATAATGTTTAAGGTATGACAACTCTGTCCCCCAGCGCTTGCGCCAATTTTCGCTCAATGGCCGAAAGTTGCATATAGTGCGTCATCAGTTTTCGGCAGTCATCGGGATGCGCTGCCATAGCTGGTTGGTTTATGGCGTGGAGTATGCTTTTCAATTCCTGCTTAACTACGGCATACTTGAAGTCCATGAGCAAGCGAGGAGTCAGTTCGCCCAGTCGATTCCGGTCGTTGAGGGGACTTTCAGCCATCAGTTGCTCGACGGTTTCATCACCATTTTCCTTCCCGGTCTTGAAGTGATAGCGGCTCAGGGTATAGCGGTCGGCCATCAGTTCAGCGGCCGCCCGGCTGACGGCAGGGTCGGGATGATTCATAAAATAGCCGGAGGCCGTAAACCCGTTCTCGTGGACGTGTTCGGTGGCTTCTTTCAACATGCGGGCGTAAAGGCCGTTTTTGAAAGCCAACCCCTCAGCGGCAAGGTCCGACGCGACGTAGTCGACGACAGACACAAGCTCTCCACCACCAGGGGTGGCAGACGCTCCGACAGGCATCTCGCCGTAGCGCACGAGCAACTGCATGAGTTGCCGTTCTTCTATGCTTGCAGCTACGGAAGACTTTTCGGATAACGGTACTGTTTCCGTAGACGAAAGGTTTGCGGAACTTTCACCCTCCGTACTGTCGGAAGGGCGCTCTTCTTCGGTATTCTGTCCGACACGCGAGCGGGCTTGGCGGATAGCCCTTCTTCCCTTTGCCACCTCGCTGACCACAAGTTTCTCGTCAACGTCCATCATAGCCGCACATTCCCTTACGTACATCTGGCGCACGATGGGGTCAGGAATCACGGAGATACTCTTCACGATGTCGGCTATGAGCGCGGCGCGCTTCAAAGGATCGTCGCCGCAATCGGCGAGCAGGAGGTTAGTCTTAAAACGGATGAAATCCACCTGATGGCTATCGATGTATTCTTGAAACTCCTGAGCGGTATGCTTGCGGGCGAAGCTGTCGGGGTCGTCGCCGTCTGGCAAGAGGAGCACCTTGATTTTCATTCCTTCGCGAAGAAGCATGTCGATGCCGCGCAGGCTGGCCTTTATGCCGGCCATGTCGCCATCATAGAGGATGGTGATATTGTCGGTGAAGCGGTGAATCAGCCGGATCTGTCCTTCTGTCAGCGATGTGCCCGACGAGGCCACGACGTTTTCAACACCGCTTTGGTGCATCGAAATGACGTCCGTATATCCCTCCACCAGGAAACAGCGGCCTTGCTTGACAATAGCGTGCTTCGCCAGATAGAGACCGTAGAGTTCGTTGCTCTTATGATAGATCTGCGATTCCGGCGAATTTACATACTTGGCCACTTTGCCGTTCGTCGACATCACGCGTCCGCCGAATGCCACGACCTTGCCCGACACGGTATGCACAGGGAATATGACCCGGCCGTGATAGCGATCCATTAGCCGTCCGTCCTCTGTTTCGTAGCAAAGGCCCGTTTCGATCAAGTATTCCCGTCGGAATCCCTTTGCCTGCGCCGCCGTCGCCAGTGCATCGCGAGCGGAAAGCGAATAGCCAAGCTGGAACTTGTGGATTGTGTCGTCGCGGAATCCTCTCTGACGGAAGTAAGCCATTCCGACGGCGCGGCCGTCCGCGTGGTTAAGCAGGATATCGGTGAAATAGTCGCGGGCCCATTCGTTCAGGATAAACAGACTTTCGCGCTCGCTTTCAGCGCGTTTTTCCTCTGCCGACAATTCGCGTTCTCTCACCTCGATTCCATAACGGGCAGCCAGCCATTTCAGCGCCTCGGGGTAGGTCATCTGCTCATGCTCCATGATGAAATGCACCACGTTGCCTCCCTTACCGCAACTGAAACACTTGCAAAGCTGCTTCGACGGAGAGACCACGAAACTCGGCGTACGTTCATTATGGAATGGGCACAGGCCTTTATAGTTCACGCCGGCCTTGCGAAGGGTGACGAATTCGCTCACCACATCGACAATGTCGGCAGCTTCCATAATGCGGCTGATGGTTGCTCTGTCTATCATTGTACAGCGAAAGATGCGGAAAGGCGAACGCAGGGACAAGTAAAAGTTTGCTTTTGTCTTGACTTTACCGAAGCGCCTCCCGTCTTCGTGCAACAAAGGTAGGGAAAAGAAATGAGAACCGCGACGACAGAGGACCAAAACCTGCGAAAAACATGCGCTTGGTCGTCTGAGGGGCAAGCGGAAATAGGAACCGCATAAACGTCAATACTGACAGTAAATTCTGTCGCAGTGACAGAATTTACTGACGCACTGATCGTTTTTCAAGGATGCTTAGGCTGAGCGATCAAAATGGGACGGAAAGACGCAGATCAACCTGCCGCCCCGTCATGGGATGGCGGAAAACGAGCCGGGCGGCATGAAGATAGAGTCGGTCTGCCGGATAGCCATACAGACGGTCGCCACGAATGGGCGCCCCCAAGCCGTCAGAATGGGCGGCATGGAGCCGGATCTGATGGGTACGCCCGGATAAGGGCTCGAAACGGACGCGCGCCCATCCGCTGCCCCGTGTCAGCACCCTGAAACCGGTCTGCGCGGGTTTACCATGCTCCCTGTCGACCATCTGGCGCGGCCGGTCATCCCAATCGGGCGCAAGAGGCAAGTCGATGTACCCTGCGTCCTGACGGGGTTGTCCGTCAAGCAACGCTTCATATTCTTTCATCACTTCCCGGCCTGCGAACATAGCCTGCATCCGGCGCAGTGCTTCCGCGTCTTTGGCTACAAGCAACAGCCCCGAAGTGTCCTGATCAAGCCGATGCACGACCCGCCACAACATCTTTCCGCCCGACATTTCCCGAAGCTCGCTCTCAACAGACGGAAGCCCCATTGTGCCATCGACAGAGAGCAACCCGGCCGGTTTTCCGACAGCCAGCAGCCACTCGTCTTCATAAACGACCGTCAACGACTGTCCTGTCCGACTTGGACACACCAATGGATTGGGCTCGACGGCAAGCCCATCAAGCATAAAGCGGAGGATAGGCTCACACTTGCTTTTACACGAGGGATAGAAATGGCCATGATGGCGGACTTCGCCCTGCGGCGAACGCCCCCACCAGAACTCGCCCATCGCCACGGGGCGGAGCTGGTGAAGATAGGCATACTGCAAAAGTTTGGGCGCCGCGCACTCTCCGGCTCCGCCGGGCGGGATGCGTCCTTCGCGCCGGAACACTTCGTAAAGACTGCATGTTTGTCCACGGGCGCTCAACAGCTGATAGCTGTCGAAGAGGCGCTGTTGCAGGGCTGCCGAACGACGGTGGCGTTCGGCTCTCCATGAGCGCAAAACGGCCTCAAAAGTTTCCACCTCTTGCCTGGCATTTTCCACCCGAGTGTCCAACCGTTGCCTCAATCGGCGCAACTCAGCCTTGTCGAACTGGCTCTCACGGATCATGCCGGCTTTTTCTGCCTCGGTAGCCGCCTGTCGGCGTACTTGGCGCCTTGCTTTCCGTTCGGCCGCCTCTGTACGCGCTCTTTCCAGTGCAGCAGCGGCTTCCCGACGTGCTTTTTCATAGGCTTCGCGCGCTTTCACGCGTACGGTCGAGGCCTCCAAGGCATTTATTCGCCTGTTCATGTCTGATATGCAAGCCTCCTCTTGTTTGAAATAGCCGTCTGGACGCAACAGATCATAGACCGGAGGAACAAAATAATCGTGATGGTTGTCGCCCGCCAGCAATCCGGAAAAAGCGGCAAGGAAGCCGACAGTCCCTGCGGAGTCCTCCACAATCAGCACACCGAACATCTTGCCTCCATTCAGTTCGTCGGTCCAATCGCCCCGACCTGACAGATAACGACCGAGAGAGGCTGCCGCTTCCCTCACAAGCGGATGGGGCTCGTAGCAGAAAGGACATGTAAACAACCGGGGCAATTCGTCTGCCCCGACAGAGCGGTCGAAAGTGTGCAAGCAATTATCCATTTACCAAGGTACGAAAAAGGCAACCGGTTTGTCCCGGTTGCCTGAACACGTCGCCTCGTCGGCGTTTTTTACTCTTCTGTTTCTATTACCCGAACCACCTTGCGTTTACGGATGGCACCGGTTGCGAGACCCGCTCCGCGGAAGATTTCATCCTTGCGGTCGATCGTGGCGCGGCGGAAGCGCCCGCTGACACGCGTCAGTTTCTTTCCATCTTTCGACAAGGCCTCCTCGTCGGTGATCCACTCCTCCGCCGTAAACGAACTGGTACGTTCGACGGCTTCTTCCTCGTAAAGGTAATGGATGCGCCGCATCTCGACATTGAAACTGCCGTCAGTGATGGTGAAAATAAGCTCGTAGTAGAAACGCGTGTAATGCGTCACCCACGCCGAACGGCGGAAATAAAGATTTTCTTCCATTCGGAGAGCCAAAATTCCCTGCAAACTATCAGCCTCAACGATGGCAGACTGTTCAAGGCTGTTTTCGCCGTTCAACAGGCTGTCGGCATACGCACGCAGGTCTTCATAGATTTCCAATTTAGACTTATCGGAAACTTTATACGTTTTATCAAAGATAACGATACCGTTCTTTGTCGGCACCGCACCCGCGAGATACTTCTTATCGTCGTCACCTTCCCTAGCTTGCACAGCCACTGAAAAGGCGAACAGGGATAGCAGGATCACTATTGCTTTTTTCCACATAACTCTTGTTGATTTTATAAACACAGGGGCAAAGGTAAGCAAAATTATGGGAAACAAGGAGATTAGCCGTCATTTAACCTATATAAACAAGCTGCCCGGGTGTTTTCCTGTTTTCTTTCGATGGAGTCACACATCAATCGTCAGCCCGTCATAACCCAGATGGACATTCGATGGAAGAAGCCGTTCGGTTTCAGCATGAAGCCCTATGCCGTGCGACATGTGCGTGAAATAGGCAGATCGCGGTGACAGCTGTTTCACCAAGGCCAAGGCTTCTGCCAGCGACTGGTGCGTAGGATGCGGTTCAAAGCGAAGAGCATTGACGACAAGGCAGTCGAGCCCCCCCAAACCGTGAAGGCTGTCCGGAGCAATGCGAGTCATGTCCGTCACATAGGCAAAACGGCCGACACGGTAGCCAAGAATAGGCAGCCGTCCATGCATCACACGAAACGGCCTTACTTCCACCTCGCCGACATGCACAACCTCACCGGGCCGGATGCGTCGCAGCGAAATGCGGGGTACCCCAGGATAGGGATGCTCAGCGAAGCAATAAGGCAGTCGCGTCTGCAAATCATCGGCACAGTCGTCTTGAGCATATACGTCGACGTCACCGTACACACAAAACGGACGGAGGTCGTCCAAACCGCCGACATGGTCATAATGCTCATGGGTGATGAAAACTGCGTCCAGACGCCTGAAATCGACAGAAAGCATCTGGGCCCGGAAGTCAGGGCCACAGTCGAACAGCAGACGGCGTCCATCATCGGTGTCAAGCAAGGCCGCAGAACGCAGACGACGGTCACGCGGATCAGTCGAGCGACAAACCTCACATCCACAACCGACCTGTGGCACGCCGGTACTTGTGCCCGTGCCTAAGAGCGTCACTCTCATACGAAAATCACTTCGGGGTGTAAAATGATACCGAACCGCGCTTTCACGTCGGCACACACAGCCTCACTCAGTTTTACGACATCCTCCCCCGTCGCACCTCCCCGGTTAACCAAGACAAGGGCCTGTTTTTCATAAACTGCGGCAGGCCCCAATGCGCGGCCTTTCCAACCACATTGTTCAATCATCCAGCCTGCGGGGATCTTGACACCGTCCTCCATGTCGTAGTGAGGCATATCGGGATAGATGGCCTGCAACTGCTCAAAGCTGTCGCGACTGACCACTGGGTTCATGAAGAACGATCCCGCACTGCCCACCAATGCCGGATCGGGCAACTTATGCCGACGGATATCTATGATAAGGTCGCGCAAACGGCTGGCCGTAAGACCGGACACAGCTATGCCACGGGCATCAAGCTCGCGACGCAAAGCGCCATAGGCCAACCGTGGTTCGAAACGGCGTGAAAGACGATATGTGACATGCGTGATGACGTAGCGTCCGGCGTCCTCACGTTTGAAACGGCTCAGACGGTAGCCGTAGTGGCAATCAGCCCCGGTAAAGCCAATCTCCTCACCCGTCTTGACGTCGACCGCGTCCACGCGTTCGATGAGATCCTTAGCCTCAACGCCGTAAGCTCCAATGTTTTGCACGGCACTTGCTCCCACCTCTCCGGGAATAAGCGAAAGGTTCTCTGCACCATAAAAGCCAGAAGCCACACACCACGCCACGAAATCGTCCCACACCTCACCGGCACCGACCTTCACAGAAACCGTATCGGCGTCCGAAGCCACGACCTCGCGTCCGCTAATGGCGGAATGCAGCACTATGCCGTCGAAATCGCGCGTGAAGAGAAGGTTGCTGCCAGCCCCGATATGCAGATAACGGACAGAAGGACGCACCCGCAACCCTGACAAAATCTGGCGCAGTTCGCCCACATCGCCATACTCAATGAAGCGTTCGCACCGCACATCAAGGCCGAACGTGTTGTGGCTACGCAAAGAATAATCGTTGACTTCAAGCATAAACTTACTGCGGTATTAATTCTCAAAAGCCACGAGCATCCACGTATCGCCCTCACGTTCAAACGTAAGATAGCTGAACATGCTGCTCGAAAGGCTATTGATGGCTACAATACGGAACTTGCTTCCTTTATACGACTGTCCGTAACGGATGTTAGTGATGACGTCATGCGGAAGGTCGGGACGGAACAAAAACCATTGGTCAATGTCTACAACACCGCTTATCTCCTCAAAACTTTCGCTGTCGTACGTTTTGAAAGCGACCGGGTCGGTCACATGCTCGCGCTGGAAAACGGAATCGGTAGCAAACCGCTGATAAAAGATCAGGAAGCCAGCGTTCTCGTTCCGGCCAAGCGGCATAGAACGCAAAGCTGTCAGCATCCATCCGCGCGGTCCTCGGTCGAACTCATATGATTTCACACGACGCCGGGTCAGTTCAATCCATTCGACGACAACGTGCGAAAGGCTCGTCGACTTAGCTTTCTCCTCCTCACTCGCCTTGCCGTAAATCACGGTGTAGACCTCTTTCTCCGAATAGAGCCGGTCGAATTTCCACTCGTCGGGCATGATGCTGTCTGTCCGTCCGTTCACTTCATACCGTAAGGGGAACCGGATCCTCGCGCGCTGGAACTTGCGGTTCGTCATGAAGCCATAAATGAAATCATCGAACAGCTCGTCCGCACTCTTGGGCGGCTCGATTTCCTCCTCCACCGCGTCGGTCGTGTCCACATCGGCGACCACGCTGTCCACCTCCTCGACCGGTGCGGGCTCGGGAGCGACAGTTCTTTTCTCTTGACACGAAGCCACGCACGCAAGCAGGAGCAAACACCACAAAAGTCTTTTCATCGTTTTGTTCGTAAGCCACGGCAAAAGTACGGCTTTTCTTGATACGGCGGCTAAGTATTGCTAATAATTCTTTATCTTTGCCGGGAATTACGAGAATACAGACAGAAAAAAACATGATAGAGAAAATCGAAACGCTGCTCGACGAAATCAAATCGTTGAGCGCTAACGACGAAAAAGAGGTAGAAGCACTCCGCATCAAATACCTGAGCAAAAAAGGAGTAATCAATGACCTCATGACGGACTTCCGTTCCGTGCCGGCCAGCGACAAGCGTGAAATCGGAATGAGACTCAACGAACTGAAAAACGCTGCGCAAGAAAAGATCAACAGCCTGCGCGAGAACGTGCGTTGCCATGACGAAAACGCCTGTGCGCTGGACCTGACGTGCACGCCCTATCCCGTCAAGTTGGGCAGCCGCCACCCACTCTCGCTCGTCAAGCAAGAAATCATCGACATTTTCGCCCGCTTGGGCTTCGCTATGGCTGACGGACCGGAAGTAGAGGACGACTGGCACGTCTTCTCGTCGATGAACTTCCCGGAAGACCATCCGGCACGCGACATGCAGGACACGTTCTTTATCGAACAGCACCCCGACATCCTGCTGCGCACCCATACAAGCTCAGTGCAAAGCCGCGTGATGGAACACAGCCAACCGCCTATCCGCGTGATATGTCCGGGTCGTGTCTTCCGCAACGAGGTGATCAGTGCACGGGCACACTGTTTCTTCCATCAGGTTGAAGGACTCTATGTAGACCGCGACGTATCGTTCACAGACCTGAAACAGGTGCTTCTGCTCTTTGCCCAAGAAATGTTCGGAAAGGACACGAAAATCCGCCTGCGTCCCTCCTATTTCCCTTTCACCGAACCATCGGCCGAAATGGACATCAGTTGCGACATCTGCGGCGGCAAGGGATGCTCGCTCTGCAAAGGGACAGGATGGGTTGAAATCCTGGGATGCGGAATGGTGGACCCGGCTGTCCTCGACGCCAACGGCATCGACAGCAAGCAGTTCAAAGGATACGCTTTCGGCATGGGCGTCGAACGTATTGCCAACCTGAAATATAAGATCAAGGACCTGCGCCTCTTCTCTGAAAACGACCTTCGTTTCCTCGAAGAGTTCACAGCGGCCAACTAAGCCAACGGACAGCGCATGAGGGTGACAGGATGTTCCTTCATGCGCTGTTTTCTTTCATATCATTACTTTCGGACAGCCCGATGCTCCTATCCGCGTACACGCATGGCTGTCCAATCCGTTAAAACATATTGGCTCTAAGATGAAAGACAGACTCTTCACGCCGAGCTACTATTGTATGCTTTCGGCCAACTTCCTTCTTTATTTCGGTTTTTGGCTTCTTGTCCCCGTACTCCCTTTCTATTTGAAGGAAAGCTTCGAATGCGAAGAGGGCATCATCGGCATTGTGCTCAGTTGCTACACCGTGTCAGCCTTGCTGATACGCCCGTTCTCAGGCTATCTGCTCGACGCTTTCGCAAGAAAGCCCCTATACTTGCTAGCCTACTTTGTCTTCACATCAATCTTTGCGGGCTATATCATCGGCGGTACGCTTACGTTCTTCATCTTACTGCGCATCGTACATGGCTTTGCTTTCGGCACCGTCACCGTCGGTGGCAACACTGTCGTCGTCGATATCATGCCGGCCTCACGCCGTGGCGAAGGACTAGGCTACTACGGACTGGCCAACAACACGGCGATGAGCATCGGTCCAATGGTAGGTTTGTTCCTTCACGACTTCCTCTCGTTCGACTGGATATTCACCTGCGCCCTCCTCTCGTGTGTCCTGGGATTCTGCATGGCCTCGATGGTGCGTGTGAAGCCACGAGAGAAAGTGAAACGCCCCCCCGTCTCGCTCGACCGCTTCATCCTGATGAAAGGCATTCCTGCCAGCGTCTCGCTCCTGCTGCTTTCCATTCCCTACGGAGCCACGACAAACTTCGTGGCCATGTACGTAAAAGAAATCGGACTGCACATCGCGCCAGGCTTCTTCTTCACCGTGCTGGCCGTGGGCATGGGCGTTTCACGCATCTTCGCCGGAAAGTTCGTCGACCGCGGCTATGTGACCGAGTGCATCCACTATGGTTTCTACCTTGTCTTTGCCGCCTTCTTCCTGTTGGCTGGCTGCTCGATGATTGTCGGTGTCAACGAAACTCTCTGCAAGGCCTGTTTCCTCGCCGTACCCTTCATGCAGGGCTTAGGCTTCGGTACAATGTTCCCTGCCTACAACTCTCTCTACATCAACCTTGCACCGAACAACCAACGCGCCACTGCCACAAGCACCTACCTCACCGCGTGGGACGTTGGCATTGGCATCGGCATCTTCACAGCCGGCTTCATCGCCGAACACTTCTCCTTCGCCCTCGTCTACGGCGTCGGAGGCTGCCTGAGCATCATTTCGATGTGCTACTTCACATCTGTTGTCACGCCGCACTACAAGCGTAACCGCCTGCGCCTGTCGTCGAACGACCACGCATGGCAACCACTTGACGCAACAAATGAAAAAGACGCGCAACCGCAGTAACCGGAGAAGCGGACAACCATCCTCTGGAAACGGGAACAGCGACAAAAAAAACCGTCAGCCGGATAGGTTTTTCTGCCAGGCTGACAGAAAAAACAGAAGCAGCGACAGCATCCTCCGCCACAGCTGACCGTAAGGCCATTTCGCCAACGGTGTCGACCATAGCTTGTCACAAAAAAAGAACATGACCACATGAAACTCTTGCAAGACTTCCTTCTCAGCCTGAACATCCCATTGCCACAAGCCCAACTCTTTGTCACCATCGCAGGCCTGCTCTTGTTTCTGCTAATCGCTTGGCTATGCGGTTGCATTTTCCGCCACGCCATTTCGCCTGCCATCTTGAAAATCGTGGCACGCACACATGCCGTATGGGATGACTACGTGTTCAACACCTGTGTCCTCAACAGTTTGAGCCACGTAGTGCCAGGCGTAGTTTTCTTTATCTTGCTGCCCATCGTATTCGAGAACGGGACAGCCGACCGATATCCCTACTTCCACGAACTCTTTGTCCGGGGCACACATATATATATTACAGTCACCGTAGTCCGGCTGTTCTGCGTATTCCTGACGAATGTGGGACGCCTGACATCCGAGGAGGAAGGATACAACGGCAAACACTACCTCATCGGCCTGACTCAGTTCTTGAAACTTGCAGTCATTATCATCGGCGTCATAGCGGGCGCCTCTTATGGGTTCGGACGCTCGCCGCTCAGCCTTATTGTCAGCTTGGGCGCCGTTGCCACGGTTTTTGCGTTCATATTCAAGGATACGCTGCTCGGCCTCATTTCCGGCATCCAGCTGTCTGCCAACAAGATGATTAAGCCGGGCGACTGGATCACCATGCCCAAGTACGACGTCAACGGCATTGTCGAAGAAGTCTCACTCGTAACCGTAAAAATCCGAAACTTTGACAATACAATCTCGACCCTCCCGCCCTATACCCTCATCAGCGACTCTTTCCGCAACTGGAAAGGAATGGCCGACGGAGGCGGCCGTCGGGTGAAACGAGCCATCTACGTGGACATCAACTCCGTCCGTCCGGCTGCGTCTGTCGACGTCAAGCGGTGGAAAGAGGCATGTCTGCTCGACGACAGCTTCAATCCGACAGATACCACCAACCTCACCGCCTTCCGCCACTTCATCGAACACTACCTCATGCGTCACCCGGAAGTCAACACCGGCCGCTGGCTTATGGCACGCCAGCTTGACCCGACGCCTCACGGCCTTCCGGTGGAGGTCTACTTCTACTTCACCGAGCGGGAGTTCGTCCGCTACGAGCATCTCGCTGCCGACTGTATGGAGCACTTCATCGCCATGATGCCCGAATTCGGCCTGCGCGCCTATCAGGCACCGACTGGCTACGACTTCACCCAAATAAACTGACCGAACCATGACCGAACCAACCTACACCCCTGCCGCAGACCGCTACGGAAGCGGCATGCCCTTCCGCCGCTGTGGCCGCAGCGGCATCCTGCTGCCGGCCGTATCGTTGGGGCTATGGAAAAACTTTGGCGACGAAACGCCTTACGCCGAAAGCCGGACAATGGTACATTACGCCTTTGACCACGGCATCACGCACTACGATCTGGCCAACAACTACGGTCCGCCACCCGGCAGCGCCGAAACAACAATGGGGCGCATCATTGAAGAGTCGCTCCGCCCGTACCGCGACGAACTTTTCATCGCGACAAAGGCTGGCTACGAGATGTGGCCCGGACCGTACGGGAACTGGGGTTCGCGCAAGAGTCTCACGGCCAGTCTCGACCAGAGCCTTCGCCGCATGAAGCTAGACTACGTCGACCTTTTCTACACACATCGGTACGATCCCGAAACGCCCATTGAAGAAACGCTCCAAGCCCTCGTCGACATCGTCCGTAGCGGAAAAGCTCTCTATATCGGCATCTCACGCTGGCCAGCAGAAGCCACCCGCAAAGCCCTCCGCTACCTGAAAGAACACGACACGCCATGCCTTGCCTACCAAGGACGGCTCAATCTCATCGACCGCTCCATGCAGCAATCCGGACTCACTGACTTACTGCGTAAGGAGGACGTCGGTTTTGTCTCTTTTTCCCCGCTCGCACAAGGATTACTAACCGACCGCTATCTGGAAGGAGTGCCCAAGGATTCGCGCATGGCCCTCAACACTTCACTCCGACGCGATATTCTCACTTGCGAACTCACGGACCGTCTGAGACGCCTAAACAATTTTGCCCGCGAAGCAGGACGAACCATTGCACAGACCGCCCTCAGCTGGGTGCTCGCCGAAGGAGCGACCTCGGTCATCGTCGGCGTCAGTCGCCTCGAACAGCTGAAAGAGGACATCGCCACTGCATCCATGCCGCCACTCACCTTCGACGAACTGGAAACCATACAAAAGATCTTGGGTTAATATCTGTAATCCACGTAAAACAGAAGAGAACTTCAATCTTATGGGTAAAACGCTTTGCCATTACAACAGAAAGCCGTAAATTTGCCACGATTTGTCCAGAAGGCTCAATGAAGAAGTCCCACAAAGAGACTCGCCTGACTGGAAACCGTTTACTATTTCTTATCAAAATGTACGCAATCGTAGAGATTAACGGTCAGCAGTTCAAAGCCGAAGAAGGAAAAAAACTCTTCGTGCACCACATTAAGGACGCTGCGAACGGTCAGACCATCGAGTTTGACAAAGTGTTGTTGATTGACAACGACGGAGACATCAAAGTAGGTGCCCCCACGGTCGAGGGAGCAAAGGTGGTTTGCGAGGTACTCTCCCCGCTGGTTAAGGGTGAAAAGGTGCTCGTATTCCACAAGAAACGCCGCAAAGGCTACCGCAAGCTGAACGGTCACCGCCAGCAGTTCTCCGAAGTGACCATCAAACAAGTTATCGCTTAACCTTGGAAAAAATCAGAAGACAATGGCACATAAAAAAGGTGTAGGTAGTTCTAAGAACGGCCGTGAGTCAGCATCCAAACGCTTGGGCGTGAAGATCTTTGGCGGCCAGACATGTGTGGCAGGCAATATCATTGTTCGCCAACGCGGTACCGTGCATTACCCGGGTAAAAACGTAGGAATGGGCAGCGACCACACGCTGTTCGCCCTCGTTGACGGCACGGTAAGTTTCCATCGTGGCAACCGCGACCGCAGCGTCGTTTCGGTTGAACCCAAAGCAGAAGCATAAAAGCAGACTTTTTGTGTGTCCCATTGAGGCACACCGGACTATTCAAAATGCCGGGAGAGGTCATCAACACCCTCCCGGCATTTGCTATATATCTACAAGATTACGCAAGCATTCCCACCCGTAAACTGTCCGGTCTACATTTTTTCCGCACAACTGTTGCCAGACTGGCAAGAAAAGCGTAACTTAGCCCAAAATTAATCCTAAGAATTATGGCAAGCCGGAAAAATTTAAAGAAAAGCGTAAATTACATTTGTGACACCCTTCTTGGCAGATGCGTCGTTTTGTCCACAGCCAAAGATGACGAAACAGTTAAGGCGATCAATGAAATAGCCAAACGTATCATCGTTTTGCGCATCGAGTTCATAGCCCGCATCAGCCACACCGAGCCGGGCTGCGTCCGCAAATTCTACAAACAATACTACGACCAATTCAACGAAGCCGTCACAAGCATCAACGACGACCTGCTGAAACTGGCCTGAGACCAAACCAAAGAGCCATGTGGCGCACGCTTTGCCGGAAAATCTATTTCGACTGGATGGGATGGAAAACTGAAATCACCGTCCGGCCTTATGACAAGTGTATCCTCTGCGTTGCACCGCATACCAGCAACTGGGACTTCATTGTGGCAGAACTCTACTACACTGCTATCGGACGCCGGGCGGCGTTCCTGATGAAACGTGAGTGGTTCTTTTGGCCTCTTGGCCTGCTTTGGCGGCGAATGGGAGGCATCCCCGTCGACCGCAGTCGCAAGACAAGCCTGACCGACCAACTAGCAGAACGCGCCAAAAACGCTACGCACTTTGAGCTAGCCGTAACGCCGGAAGGCACCCGTTCTCGCAACGCGAATTGGAAGCAAGGCTTTTATTTCATCGCCTTGAAAGCCAAACTGCCCATACTGCTTTATGCCATCGACTACCGACAAAAGTGCATCACTTGCACACGTGAAATCGTCCCAAGCGGCGACGTCGACCACGACATGGCGCTCATTAAAGACTATTACAAGAACTTTACAGGCAGACACCCTGAGCGTTTTGCCGTCAGTGAATAGGCTTATGTTCCGAAAACTGCTCATATGCCTCATTGCAGTTGTTGTGATGTCGCCCACGCAGGCACAGAAATCACAAAGCGGACAAGTAAGAAACGCCCTAAGGGAGTATTTCTCCCAATACAGCGTCAATGGCTATCAGCCCACAGACCCGATGGCCATGACGGGATTTACACTTAATTCCGAAAAACGTTCACTTACGGTGAGAGTCAACGACGCATTCTCATCGCAGCCTTTCACGCCACAGTCAGTACGACAGATTTACTCGTCACTACGACAGGTTTTACCGTCAGCCTTTCAGGATTACGCGCTTACCCTGATTGACAAAAAGGGCAGGAACATCCGTCAGCTCATCCCCAACTACCTACGCGACAAGGACTTCGACAAAAGCCGTCTTTTGGGAAAAATAGAATACGACGGCCCCGCTTGGGTCACGAATATCTCCCGTCCTTATGTCCCCGACCGTGGACTCGAAGGCCGTCACATCGCTTTGTGGGCCAGCCATGGCCGCTACTACAACGGCAAAGAATGGGAGTGGCAACGCCCATACTTGTTCTGCACAACCGAAGACCTCTTCACGCAAACTATCGTCGTTCCCTATCTCATCCCCATGCTCGAACGAGCTGGTGCGGTTGTCTTCACTCCTCGTGAACGCGACTGGCAGCCAAACGAAGCTGTCGTCGACAATGACCCGGGCGAGACCCAAGGCTCCTACACAGAGACACCGAAGGAGGGAGAAGCATGGAGCGATTGCCCTGGGACTGCGTTTGCCGCTACACAAAAACAGTGGGCCAACGGCGATAACCCATTCCGCCAGGGAACCGCCCGCCAAGCCCCTGCCACATCACGTCACAGCCACACCGTCACAGCCACGTGGACTCCCCGCATACCGCAGGCAGGCCGTTACGCCGTCTACGTTTCATACGTCACAACCAAAAACAGCATCCCGGACGCCCGCTACACCGTCTACCACCGTGGTGTGGCAACACACTACCGAGTCAATCAACGCATGGGTGGCAGCACGTGGGTCTATCTCGGCACTTTTGATTTCGATGAGGGAGAAAGCGCGCAGAACTGCGTCATCCTGACCAATGAAAGCGACCATCGTGGCGTTGTGACGGCCGATGCGGTCCGCTTCGGAGGTGGCATGGGAAACATCCTCCGTGGAGGAACACTTAGCGGCATGCCCCGCTTTCTCGAAGGCGCCCGCTATTCTGCCCAATGGAGCGGCATGTCCACAGCCATATATGACAACCGCGACAGACCGACAGACTATCCGGACGACATTAACGCCCGCTCACTCATGACCAATTATCTGGCAGGCGGGAGTCCTTACCTGCCCGGCAGAGAGGGTCTCAGAGTGCCTATCGAGCTCTCGTTGGCCGTCCACAGCGACGCCGGCGTCCGCCAGCCCGACGGCATTTATGGGTCTTTGGCTATCTGTACGACAAATGGCAACAACGACCGCACCTACCTCGCCTCCAACATCTCACGCGAAGCCTCATTCGACTTCGCAAGCCTACTACTCTCTACCCTAACCACAGACCTCAGCGGCATCACCGGCCAGACATGGACGCGCCGAGAGTTGTGGGACCGCAATTACAGCGAGACGCGTAATCCCGAAATACCTTCCGCCATTATAGAGACCCTGTCACACCAGAATTTCGCCGACATGGTCTACGGCCACGACCCGAACTTCAAGTTTCAACTGGCTCGTTCTATTTACAAAAGCATCCTGCGCTACATCTATTTCGAACACGGAAAGAAAGACTACGCTGTCCAGCCACTCCCTATCAGCAACTTTGCAGCCACATTCACCGACGACGAACGCCAAGCTCTGCTCACGTGGTCGCCCACACCTGACCCACAAACTCCCAATGCCCAACCGACAGGTTACATCGTCTACACGCGTATCGGCGACGGAGCATTCGACAATGGGACACTTATCCGCGGCACGACCAGTGCAGCTGTCACCATAAAAGAAGGCATACAATACAGTTTTAGAGTATCGGCCGTGAACCGTGGAGGAGAAAGTTTCCCCTCAGAAACTCTCACAGTTTGCAAGATGCCCGGCAGTCGTCGCACCGTACTCATCGTCAACGGATTCCAACGCCTCAGCTCACCCACAGTCGTCCAGTCACAAGAACGACAAGGCTTTGACCTGAACGACGATATCGGCATAGCATTGGGCCAGACAGCCGGTTTCTCAGGCTCACAACTTAATTTCAATCCCGCATACGCAGGCCGGGAAGGCGCAGGCAGCTTAGGCTTCTCGGGAGACGAGCTGGAAGGTAAAATCATTGCTGGAAACACATTTGACTACCCCTGCACCCACGGTGCCGCCATCCGCGCAAACAAACGCAACTCATTCGTATCATGCAGTCGAGATGCCTTATATAAAGGTACGGTCGACCTCAATGACTATCCACTCGTAGACCTCATTCTCGGCGCCGAGAAATCCACGGACTACGGTCTCGTACGCTACAAAACGTTCGACGCACGTTTGCGCGGCCTACTCACCCGTTACCTGAATGCAGGTGGCCGTCTACTTGTCAGCGGGACCTACATCGGGTCAGACATGCAGTCACCGACTGAACAAGAGTTCACTCGCCATATTCTTAAATACCGTTACTCCGGTTCAGCACGCACCGATACGACGGACTATGTCCGTGGTTTGAACCTCACCATGCACATTTGGCGTACTCCCGGCCCTACGCACTACGCCGCACAAGCCCCCGACTGTCTGAGTCCCGTCGCTCCGGCATTCAGTGCCTTTGCTTATGGTGACGGCCGTCCCGCCGGCGTCGCTTACCAAGGCACGGACTATCGCGTCGTTGCCATGGGGTTTCCTTTCGAGTGCATACGTGAGCCGGCCCTGCGCGACAAGGCCATGGGGGCCCTATTGCGTTTTCTCATTGACGACTAACCTAAATCCATTCACCCATGTACACCATTCCTCTCAACACGACCGGCACACGTAGTCTAACCGTTGAAGACAAGCATCTTGCAACCATCGACGAGTTCAACCTCTTCCGCGATCTTATCGACAGTAACGGATTTGTCGACGAAACGGTCCTCGAAAAGCTCCGCCTTACCGTACGCGGCCTCATACTGTCACAATGCCAAGGTTGCGAAAGACTTTTTGACCTTTGCGTCGACGTGCTCTATCATGAGAAGATGAAAAGCTACGGCCTGCACCAGCTGATTCTTCTCTACATTGACTGGAAAAGCAAAAAAAGCACTGAAAATTGAAAGAGCTGCAACTCACAGACTGGCTTCCGACCACAAAACGCGAAATGGAGCTCCGCGGTTGGGACTACGTCGATGTGGTCCTGTTCAGTGGCGACGCCTACGTTGACCATCCTTCTTTCGGAGCAGCCGTCATAGGCCGCATGATTGAAGATGAGGGATGGCGCGTGGCTATCGTGCCTCAACCCGACTGGCACGGTGACTTCCGCGACTTCCGCAAGCTGGGCCGTCCACGCCTCTTTTTCGGCATCGCTCCCGGATGCATGGACTCAATGGTCAACAAATACACCGCCAACCGCCGTCTCCGTTCCGAAGATGCTTACAGCCCCGACGGGCGTCACGATCTGCGGCCGGAATACCCCACCATTGTATACACGCAAATTCTGAAACGCATTTTCCCGGACGTTCCTGTCGTCATCGGCGGCATCGAAGCATCCTTGCGCCGCCTCACCCACTACGACTACTGGCAGGGACGCCTGCGCCCAAGCATC
>HF989193.1:18023-40324 GCA_000431275.1 Prevotella sp. CAG:755
ACGGACATTTACGTCAATACAGACAGTTTCAACACCCTTCTGAGAAAATTTCCAATACGTCAGACCGTCTCACTCGAAACTGAGACAGACATCCACGGAGGCATCTGTCCCGACGACATCGTTCTCCATCCGCACACCGAGGCCGTCACTGCCCCCAAAAAGCACGCTGCCAATTTCCGCCATATTGAGGAAGAAAGCAACCGCCTCACCCCACGGCGCATTCTGCAACAAATGCCCGACGGACGGTATGCAGTCGCCAATCCGCCATATCCTCCCATGACAACTGCACAGGTCGACCGCAGTTTCGACCTGCCATACACCCGCCTTCCGCACCCCAAATACCGTAACAAACGAATCCCTGCATTCGAGATGATCCGCTTCTCGGTCAACCTCCACCGTGGCTGTTTCGGTGGCTGTGCGTTCTGCACTATTTCGGCGCACCAAGGAAAATTTATCATGAGCCGAAGTAAAGCGAGCATCCTGCGCGAAGTAGAAGCAATCACTCGCATGCCGGATTTCCATGGCTACCTCTCCGACCTCGGCGGCCCCTCCGCAAATATGTATCAAATGAGCGGACGAGACATGGAACGCTGCCAGCGCTGCCGGAGGCCCTCGTGCATACATCCGGCAGTCTGCCCGAACCTCAACGTCGACCACCGCCCGCTGCTCGACGTCTATCACGCCGTCGACGCCCTACCCGGCATAAAAAAGAGCTTTGTCGGCAGCGGCGTCCGCTACGACCTTGTACTTCATGATACAAACAACGAGGCCCTCAATAGCGCAGCCCGGCAATACGCCCGCGAACTCATCGAACGCCACGTCTCCGGACGGCTTAAAGTTGCGCCGGAGCACACCTCCGACCGCGTTCTCCGCTTGATGCGCAAGCCGCCGTTTGCGCTCTTCCACGACTTCAAGCGACTTTTTGACGCCACTTGCCGCCATGCCAACCTCAACCAACAACTCATCCCCTATTTCATCAGTTCTCACCCCGGCTGTACGGAAGAAGACATGGCAGAGCTCGCCGCCGAGACGCGCGACATGGGTTTCCAACTCGAACAAGTGCAAGACTTCACCCCTACTCCCATGACTGTCAGCACTACCATCTGGGCCACGGGATATCATCCCTACACGCTCGAACCTGTCTTCACCGCCCGCACCGCAGACGAAAAGCTCCGCCAACGCATGTTCTTCTTCTGGTATAAGCCAGAAGAGCGCGCCCGCATCACGGCCGAGCTTCGCCGTATGCGCCGGGCTGACCTCATCAACCGCCTATATGGCGCGGCAGCCATCCAGCCAAGACACCCGACAGCACGAAAGCCATACCCTTCAGGCAAAAAGAAGCACCCGCAAAAGCCCTCATCCATACCACCAGGCAGAGATATGTCAAAACGGAAGCGACGCTCTTGAAGAACGGCTCCGCGGCGACAAGTTTACAGCCAGCCCTGCTTCTTTGAAAACTTGCAGGCAAGTTTACCAAAGGCTTTCGCACGAATAGTGTAGCACCAAGGAGCACGTTTGAACGACGACATATACTAAAAAAGCCATGGAAACCATTGAGAGTTACATCTGCGGGAAATGGAATGACAACCTCCGCTGCGAAGACGGCTTCACAGTCACAGCGGACTACGCCGCCGTGGTCGACGGCAGCACGTCGAAACTCCGTCCCGACGAAAAAGCACCATATCCCGACCGTTCGACCGGCCGTATGGCAATGGAAACCGTGCTCGACGCCGTCAGGCACCTTCCCCCAGCGGCCACGCTCGACGAGGTCCTCGACTTACTCACCGCAGCCTTACGCTGTCAATGGACGTCCGGCGCAGCCGACCACCCGTGGCTTCGCCCTACGTGCAGTCTTGCCCTGTTAAGCCGCAGGCATAAGGAAGTGTGGATCGTAGGCGACTGCCAATGCTATACAAACGGCCACATTATTCATCCCGAAAAAGCCGTTGACAGCGCCTTGGCCACCATTCGTGCCGACGTACTCAGATGGCATCTCGCCCACGGCGCCACCACGGATGAATTGCTTCGCGACGATCTAGGCCGGCGCAACATTGCAGACGCCTTGCGCCTGCAAACGTGGTTTCAGAACGCCACTGAGCCAAACAACCCGTGGCGATATCCCGTACTCGACGGCACGCCCGTCTGCACAGGCGACGTGGTTTGCATCCCCGTCCATGAGGGAGATCGCGTCACGCTGGCCACGGACGGCTACCCTTCACTTCTGGACACACTCGCCGAAACTGAAGCTCACCTGGATTCCCTGCTCGCCGCCGACCCGCTCTGCATAGGACCACTTCGTAGCACCAAGGGATGCTACGCGGGCCAAGTCTCTTATGACGACCGCACATATCTCACAATCTCCCTGTGAACATAAAATAACACTTATAACTGCTCCGCAAATCATTCAGCCCTGTTCCCCTCATCATCTTACTCACCATGACCTCACACGTAGAAAAGCCCCATACAACACCACTCACCGTAGCTTTACTCCAAACCGACATTGTTCTTACATCGGCTGAGGAAAACATAGACCGTGTCACACATATAATGAATCAAAGACCAGAGGCAGACCTTTACGTTCTTCCTGAAATGTGGGGCACGGGCTTCAATCCGCATCCAGACAAACACGAACATGAGAAAGCTGCCCGAGCGTTGGCATGGATGAAGGAAGAGGCTGACGACCGCCATTGTGCCATGGCAGGAAGCCTTCCCGTTTTTGATGAGACCGATGAAAGCTGGCGCAACCGCTTCTACTTCGTCACACCCGACGACGTATTCCATTATGATAAACGCCACCTTTTCGCACCAGGTGGCGAGGCTGAAAACTACACGGCGGGAACCAACCGAACTGTGATTACGTGGCGGGGATGGCGCATCCTGCTCCAAGTGTGCTACGACCTGCGCTTCCCTGTTTTCTCCCGTAATCGTAACGAATATGACTTAGCCCTGTATGTAGCCAACTGGCCTGCATCGCGCCAAGAGGTATGGCGTGTGCTTCTCCGTGCCCGTGCCATTGAGAATCAGTGCTACGTGGCCGGCGTAAACCGCGTCGGAAGCGACATGTTCGGTACCGACTATACCGGAGGGACGGAACTGGTCGACGCCAAGGGCAACGTGGCAGTAGCGATGGCCGAAACTGACCACGAAGGAGCCGTCTGCGCACAACTTGACCTTGACGTACTTCGACGGTTCCGCCAGAAATTTCCCGTCCTCAATGACGCAGATGATTTCCGGCTTAGTTTGCCTTAACTGTCCCCGTAATGCCGTCGCTGCTTCATTCGCTTTTCGACTTTTTCGTACCGCGCACATGCCTCGTCTGCGGCCGACGCTTGTCGGAGGGAGAAACAGGCTACCTCTGCACGGCATGCCTGATGGACTTTCCGTTTGTCCGGCCGCCCTACGTGGCGGGAAGCCGCACTGAACGTCGTTTTTGGGGCATCCTGCCCATGGGACGGGCTGCCACTTTCTTCTGCTATCAAAGCCATACGGCCAGCACCCGCATTATCCTCGCCCTCAAATACGGCAGACAGCCACACATCGGAGACCATTTCGGCTTCCTGATGGGCCAACAGCTGACAAAAACGGACTTCTTCGACGGCGTAGACTGCATCGTGCCCGTTCCGTTAACGCGATGGCGACAGTTCAGACGGGGATACAACCAAAGCGAACACATAGCCAAAGGATTGGCTCGAGCGTCAGGTCTTCCTGTACGGACGGATCTGGTACGACGAAAAAAGAACCGACGTTCGCAAACCCGCGTCGGGCCGCACATGCGTGCAAGCAATGTTGAAGGAATTTTCTGCATTACACATCCTGAAAGGGTGGCTGGACTTCACATCCTGCTCGTCGACGACGTCCTGACCACAGGTGCCACGCTCACATCGTGCGGAAGGACCCTCGCAGCCGCAGGCGTAGCGAAAATCAGCATTGCAACATTGGGTTGCACGGATCATTATCCGAACTTGATTCCAAATCCTTAAATGCAAGCAGGGAAAGGACCCGGCGGAACGGTCGCAGCTCCCGTTTTTTCAGTCAGAGCGTCAGTATTTCCTATCGCTGCAACAGTATTTTCTATTAGCCGTCTCGTTTTTTACGGATATCCGACTTGCTTTCGTAACAGTTTTCCAGTTCCTGCACGCGCAGCCGGTCCGCTGTCTGGGACTGGCGTGACACAAAAGACGCCCTCGGATTGAAAACTCCGAGGGCGTCCGATAACATTCGATCAACCCTGCCGAAATTTCGGCAAGTAAGAAATGAATCAGTTTAGAGGAACCAACGCACAAGGCAGAAGTCCTGACGATGGGCCAAAAGCGGATGCTTCGGGAACATACGGTAGGCGAACTTGAACGTTCCGGCATAGTCGATGCTGGTGCGGAGTTCAAAGGTGTGGAGGTTGCCCTCACGGCCTGTCATCTGCATAGGAATGACTTCGTGCACGGTCTCATGCTGTCCCTCAGTGGCGATTACGACAAGTTCTACACCGAGGGCGTCGTCGAGACCAGCCTCGTCGATGACGTGGGTGACTGCAAATTCAGCACCGCTGTCGAGCGAAGCATTCGCGAGGTTCTCACTGCGCACAGAAGAGACTACGCGTATGGCATCCCAACGGGCGGCTACGGTTTCCTTCCACTGTGCGAGTTCCGTAGCCTTGGCATTGTTATCTGCATGAAGCATGGCAAAGCGCTGGGCTTCGGGCGTATAGAACTTCTCGTAGTAGTCGTCAAGCTGGCGCTTCATTGTGTAGTGCGGAGCTATCTGAGCGATGGAATTCTTGACGGTTCGTACCCAATTCTCACTATATCCCTTGCGGTTGCGGGCATAGTAAAGCGGGATGATCTCCTGCTCAAGCATCGAATAGATGGTCGACGCGTCAAGACGGTCTTGGTATTCTTGGTTCTCATAAGTGCGTTTGTCCGTCAAAGCCCAACCAGCGCCTTCTCGATAACCCTCGAGCCACCAACCGTCAAGCACTGAAAGATTGACAACGCCGTTCATCAGCGCTTTCTCTCCCGACGTTCCGGAAGCTTCAAGAGGACGGGTCGGCGTGTTCATCCAGATGTCTACACCCGAAACAAGGCGACGGGCCAACTGCATGTCGTAGTTCTCGAGGAAGAGTATCTTTCCAAGGAACTCAGGACGTTGGGAAATTTCAAAAATCTTCTTGATGAGTCCCTGACCAGCGCCATCAGCGGGGTGAGCCTTACCGGCGAAAAGGAACTGAACGGGGTAGTCGGGATTGTTGACGATCTTCGAAAGACGATCGAGGTCCGTGAAGAGCAAATGCGCACGTTTATACGTGGCAAAGCGGCGGGCAAAACCGATGAGTAGAGCATTAGGATTGATGCGCTCCATGAGCGAAACAACACGCGAAGGGTCACCTTGGTTTTTCAGCCACGTCTCACTGAACCGGGCGCGGATATATTCAACGAGTTTCGCCTTGAGCTGAACGCGGGTCTGCCAGATTTCCTCGTCGGGCACCTCATAGATTTTTGCCCAGATGTCAGCATTACTCTGGTCTGCATCGAAACGCTTGTCGAAATACTTATGATAAAGGTGTTTCCACTCTTTGGCACTCCACGTGGGGAAATGCACGCCATTGGTTACGTAACCGACGTGACTTTCCTCGGGATAATAACCTCGCCAGATTGCACTGAACATCTGCTGGCTGACTTTGCCGTGAAGCTTGCTCACCCCGTTGACTTCTTGACAGGTGCGGCAAAGGAAAGTCGACATGCAGAAACGTTCGCCATGGTCCTCGGGATTGGTACGACCGAGGCCGATGAACTCATCCCACGTAATGCCGAGGCGGACAGGGAAACTGCCCATATACTTGCCGAAGAGCGACTCATCGAAGTAGTCGTGGCCGGCAGGAACCGGGGTATGGACCGTATAAAGCGAAGAGGCACGCACCAATTCAAGGGCCTGATTGAATGTCAGACCGCCCTCCACATAATCCACAAGACGCTGCACGTTGCAGAATGCAGCGTGTCCTTCATTGCAATGGTAGATATCTTTCTGAATGCCTAGCTTTTTAAGCATGAGCATACCACCGATACCGAGAAGATATTCCTGTTTGATTCGGTTTTCCCAGTCACCACCGTAAAGGGTATGCGTAATCTTACGGTCGAACTCGGAGTTCATGTCGTTGTCCGTATCAAGCAAGTAGAGTTTGATACGACCCACGTTCACCTGCCATACATAAGCGTGTACCTGATAGTTAGGGAATGGTACGTCAACGATAACTTGGTTTCCGGCTTCGTCAAGGAGACGTTCGATAGGCAGGCGATCGAAGTCCAAAGCTTCATAGTTAGCGATTTGCTGGCCGTCCATCGAAAGCGTCTGGGTGAAATAGCCATAACGATAGAGCAGGCCGACACCACACATGTTGACATTGCTGTCAGAAGCTTCCTTCAAATAATCTCCGGCAAGAATTCCGAGACCACCGGAATATATCTTCAACACATGAGAAAAGCCATACTCCATACAGAAATAAGCCACAGAAGGGCGCTTCGTATCGGGCTTTTCAGACATATAGTTGCTGAATATAGCGTAAACAGCATCAATGCGCGCCATGAGGCGTTCATCCTCGGAAAGCTCCGTCAGACGGTCGTAGCTCAGACGATTGAGCAATTCGACAGGATTCTGACCGACTTTACGGAAAAGGTCTTTGTCAAGACTGCGGAAGAGATCGAACGCTTCGTTGTTCCAGCTCCACCAAAGGTTGTGAGCCATTACGTCGAGCTTCTTCAACGATTCGGGAATGCGGGATTTCACCGTGATCACTCGCCAACTTGGTGCGTTGGCATTGCTTGTCATTACGTTCATATAGCGCTTAGGTTGTGATTTGTTTTGTCTTTGTTAGAATTTATGCTATCACTTCTGTGCCGTTCTGCACAAGGCGAAGGCATAAGCTTCGAAGTAGTGGTTGATAAAATGTTTCCACTGCGCCTTTTCGGCCATAGCGGCTGCTTTTCGCCCAAGTGATGTCCGCTGCGTAGGGGTCATGCCACAGATCTTGTGAACCGAGTCTGCGACAGCATGAACTACGTCAAAATAGTTAAGGTCGGTTCTGTGAAGCACGGCGACACTGTCGCTGATAGTTCCTTGCCGTCCCAGCTGACTGTCTACCCACTGTCCGAAGCCTGAAAGGTCTGTCGTGACACATGGTGTGCGGAAAGCGATTGCTTCAAGCGGCGTATAACCCCAAGGTTCATAGTAAGAGGGGTAAACGCACAGATCGCTGGCAGTTAGCACGTCGTAATAAGGCATGTCCAGAACACCGTCGGCACCGTCAAGGTAGCACGGGATGAAAAGGACGTTCAGACGCCCGGACGGGTCGCGCTGCGTAAGCCCTTTCTGGCGGAGCATGCTGAGGATGCGGTCGTCGTCCATGTTATTCAACCAATGGGTCAGCGTAGGCTCTTCGAGCGGTGTGGTGTAGTGAAGCCCGGAATGTATACGCCCGACAAGCTCCTTGCGCGGCTCGCGCACCCAGCAAGGCACCTCGATGAGTGCAAGCACGCTGCGTTCCGGAGCCTCGGTGCGGAGATTTGCCAGCGCGTCAATGAACACGTCGAATCCCTTGCACCGGAAGTCATTACGTCCCGACGTAGAGACCACAAGTGTATCGTCGGCCCAATCCTGTCCCGTCAGACAGTTTGCCAAATGGAACAATCGCTGACGTGCCCGGCGACGGCGCTGACTGAGCGCGCTCCCACGAGGTACGAAATCAGCCTCAAAACCGTTGGGCAAGACGACATCTGGCGCTTTGTCAAGCAGTTGTTCGCACTCGCGGGCCGTGAATGTACTCACCGTCGTAAAGCAATCAGCACGGTGTGCAGACTGTTTCTCAATACTGTGCTTCGACTGCATGTTCAATTCGGCCGCCATCTGGTCGCCGTTATAACCTGGGAAGTACTCATAAAGCAACTTGTTGTTTCCGGCAATCGAACGGCCTATGCTGGTGGCATGTGTAGTAAATATCGTCGCCACCCGAGGTACCTGGTGTTTCAGAAAAAGCATTCCCAGACCAGACATCCACTCATGTGCTTGGTAGACAACGGCGGCCTCTTTCGGAAGGCACTTGCGACAGAGACACTCAGCCACACGTCCGGCAGCATAGGAAAACATCGAAGCCTCATCATAGTCGCCATAGGCATGGAGCGAATCCACTTGGAACAATTCCCAGGCCTTGGTATAGATTTCGTCTTTCTGAGCGAAAAACGGCGTAAAGTCCACCAAAATAGCGATGGGCTGACCGGGGACATTCCACCGTCCGACACGGCATTTCAGACCTTCTTCGGCCAACGTGTCCCGCCATTTGGCCATCAGAGTCTGGCTTTCATGGAAATCGGTAGTAGGTTCATCTCCTTGCCCGAGGTCGGGACCGATGAAAAACACCTTGTCTGCCATGAGGTCTTGCATAGTCTTGGCGCGCGATGAAAGCACCGTGTAAATTCCGCCTACCTTGTTGCAGACCTCCCAGCTTGTTTCGAAAATATAGTCAGGATTGGTTGTTTTACCCACTGTTTCTTTCATATTTTTGACGGCAAAAATACAGATTTTTTATTAATCGACAAGTTTTATTTCCTAACTTCTTGCCCACCCGGAGCATCTGACGGCATGGCGCACTCAGACGAAGCATAGCGCTCTCCCCACAGTGCGGCCATCCGGGCGGCCAACATCTGCTCCTGATGATTGGGCTGCGGATGCCAGAAACGGGCATCGTCCTGCCCCTCAGGGAGATATTGCTGACGGACAAAATGACCGGCATAATCGTGTGCATACTTATAGTCTTCGCCATACCCAAGTTCAGCCATGAGTTGCGTCGGTGCGTTTCTCAAATGGAGCGGAACAGGAAGACTGCCCGTCTGCCGGACAAAACGGACGGCGTCATTGATGCCCATATATGCCGAATTGCTTTTAGGGCTCGCCGCTACATAAACTGTGGCTTCGGCCAAAGGGATGCGCGCCTCAGGCCACCCGATTTTCGCCACAGCATCGAACGCCGCATTGGCCAGCAAGAGGGCGTTGGGATTGGCCAGGCCGACATCTTCGGCGGCTGCGATGAGCAGGCGGCGGGCAATGAATACCGGATCCTCGCCCCCCTCGATCATGCGTGCCAGCCAATAAAGGGCGGCGTCGGGGTCGCTGCCACGCAGGCTCTTGATGTAGGCCGAAACGATGTCGTAGTGCATTTCCCCACCCTTGTCGTAGGCTGCCGGGTTCTGCTGTAAGCAGGCCTCGACCGCAGCGTCTGTGATGCAGGCCTCTGCATCCGGGCCGAATGAATTCACCACAAGCTCAAGAATGTTGAGCAACTTGCGGGCGTCGCCGCCTGAATAGCGCAACAAGGCCTGCGTCTCGCTGACAGTGATGCGCCGTTCTTTCAGTTCGACATCACCGGTCAGGGCACGGTCAAGCAGCCGGAGAAGATCGTCCTTGCCGAAACTCTTCAACACATAGACTTGACAGCGAGAGAGCAATGGACGTATCACCTCGAACGAGGGATTTTCGGTCGTCGCACCGATGAGTATGAGCGTCCCTGTCTCCACCGCAGCCAAGAGGGAGTCCTGCTGCGATTTACTGAACCGGTGAATTTCGTCGATAAAAAGAATAGGAGTCACACTGTCAAAGAGAGGTTGCTCACGCCCGGAGCGGGCACGTTCTATGACGTCGCGAACCTCTTTCACGCCGCAGTTCACGGCGCTCAGTGTATAAAAGGGAGCGCGCAGACTCCGCGCTATGATTTGCGCCAAGGTGGTCTTGCCTACGCCGGGTGGCCCCCACAAAATCATGGAAGCCGGTCGGCCGGCCTCGATCATCCTGCGGATAATGCCGTCCGGCCCGACAAGATGGTCTTGCCCTACGTATTCATCAAGCGTCCTTGGACGCAAGCGTTCTGCTAAGGGTTTTGACATAACGTATTATCTATCTGCAAATTTAGGCTATTCCCTTGGAATAGCTGTTACCGGCCTGCTATTTTTTTATGACATAAAAAACCTTTCCACTGGTTGGACTTTGGCGTCTGATGGCCAGGCTAGCTTGCCTGGCAGTCTTTCAGCGCACATTACAGGCAATGTGGGACGGGCCAAAATGGCCACCCGTTGAGTCGAGGACTTACCGTTACGGCGCAAACGGCGCGGATGCAGTTCTCTGTTGCCCTTTACGGTCTTACGGTCAGCCGTCCCGTAATTTCTGTCAGCCGCCTGCGGAATTTCATCAGGCTGACAAGATTTTCAATCACCCGTTCCGTTTTTCACAGCCTTCACATCGACCCGTGCACAACGGGGACCTGTAAGGGAGGAACCGCGACAGGGCACTGCGTCCCCCAAACTGCCAACATAAAAAAAGCGGCCAGCCGTGACAGAGGAATCACTCCCCGTCACGGCCGGCCGCCACTCTCGTACATCGTTGCGCTTCCTTTGCGGCCTTTTACTGTCCGCTGCGACGCATCTCTTCCAGCAATTCGCGCTGGCGGGCTGTCAATGTGGCAGGCAGCTTGACATTATACGTCAGGATAAGGTCGCCATACGTGCCGTCGCCCCGGTCAGAACCCTTGCCGCGGAGGCGTACCTTCGAGCCATTCTGCGTACACGGTTTGACACGCAGCTTCAGCTTGCCGCCCCTGGTTTGCAGGATGACGTCGCCTCCGAGCAAAGCGGTGTACATGTCAATGTCCACTGTCGCCTGGATGTTAGCGCCCGCTGGCGCCCCCGAAGCGAAGTCGGTAAAACGCGAACCGCCCGATGCTCCACGCCGCCGGCCGCCAAAGAGCTCTTCGAAAAACGAAGAGAAGCCGCTGCCCGAGAACTGGTTGAAGTCAAAACCCTCAAACCCCGAAGCACTGCCGGCATCACCCCACTGTTGCCCGGCCTGCTCATAAGCTTCGGCTTGGCGCCAGTTTTCGCCGTACTGATCGTATTTCTTACGCTTCTCAGGGTCGTTCAGCACGTCGTAAGCCTCGTTCAGCGCCTGAAACTTGGCCTTCGCCTTCGGGTCGTCGGGGTGAAGGTCGGGATGGAACTGCTTGGCGCGGCGTTTGTAAGCCGTGCGGATCTCACTCTGCGGTGTGTCTTTGGGCACACCCAGTATCTTGTAATAATCAATGAATGCCATACGCCTAAGTTTTTACCCGATAGGCTACAAAAAAAGTGCCAGGCGCAAAACTCACAGCCGCATTTCAAAATCCACGAAGAGCGGAAGATGATCGCTCACGCCGCCATTGTAAAACGGGCCAAGGTAAGTGCGGTCGGGCACGACGCCACCGTATGTACGGTCGGGATGGACAAGGAAGTCGAAAACAGCAATGCGGCAAGCATCAGCGCCAGTGTGGAAACGCGACATGGCATCAAGCAACGTGCCGTTGACGACAAGATGGTCCAACTGGTTCCACTCCCCCCTATACTTATACGTCCCGCGCACACCGCCAGTCCCACAGAGCCGGTGACTCAACACATAGAGCGCGTCAGGCCGGACCGGAAGGTTCTCTTCCGGCGGTACGACTACCGCCAGATCGGTCCTAAGCGACGGATTTGCGGCCTCATCGTTCATATCGCCCATGAGCAGAATCCGGGGCACGGTACGAAGTCTCATCACCGAGTCTGCCACTTGACGCAGGCGCCGCGCGGCGGCCCGTCTGAGGCGTTGCGCCTCGGATCCTCCGGCACGGCTGGGTTGGTGACAGACAAGGATGTCGAGCGTGTCGCCCGTCGGAATCAGCCCCGCGACGTGAAGCACGTCACGCAGGCGCTTCCGGTTGACGACAACAGGCACGGAGCGTGCCGCTATCATCCGAAAGCGCAGCGGCTGATAAAGCAAGGCCACATCAATGCCGCGCGGGTCAGGACCGGCCGTCATCACATATTCATACCCCAAGCGCCGCAACAGGCTACGACGCGTCAGGTGGGTCAAGACGCTGTCGTTCTCCACCTCGACAAGAGCAACCAACTCCGGAGGACGACTCCCGCCGACAGCGGCAATCGTATGGCTGATCATTTTCAACTTCCGCCAATAGCGTGGACTATTCCAGTCCCGTTCGGCGCCGGGGAGAAATTCCCTGTCGTCAGAACCGGCGTCGTGACAGGTATCGAAAAGATTCTCAACATTCCATTCCATCACACGGAAACGCTCAGCCCTCATTCCGACTGCGAACAGGGACAGGGCGAAGACGCTCCACCACACCCGTGCCAGCCTACTCATGATGATAAGGTTCCCCCCGCAAAATCGTCATAGCCCGATAGAACTGCTCCACGAAAAGTAAGCGAATCATCTGATGGGAAAACGTCATGCGCGAAAGAGATACTTTCTCACGCGCAGCGGCGTAGACTTGCGGCGAAAAGCCATACGGCCCGCCCACCACGAAAACTATCCTCCGCTGGCCGCCCATCTGTGCTTGTGACAGGTAGGCCGCAAAGTCCGTCGAACGAAACTCGCGACCTCCCTCGTCGAGCAGGACTACACGGTCGCCGGACTGAATTTGCCTGAGTATCGCCTCACCTTCCCGTTCTTTCTGTTGTTCCGGGCTAAGTGCTTTCGTGTTTTTCAACTCCGGCACAACTTGCATCTCGAACGGAGTATAGTGCTTTACCCGGCCTATATAGTCTTTAATCATGGCATCCAAGTACTGGTCGGTCGTCCGCCCGACAACAAGGAAAACGGTTTTCATCTTCTGATTGCTAAATCTCTTGTTTCTGACTTTACATTTTTTACGTGCGACGGTATATCCGTCCGCACGCATCGGCAAATATACGACACACGACGCGCTTTTCGGACTTCCTGACGGCGTTTTTGCCGGAAAAGACGTAATTTTGCGACCAACATATCCATCTATAAAAATCACGAACCTATGTACAGTGTAGACGAACTGAACGACAGACTGATCGACCTGGCTTTCGCGGAAGACATTGGCGACGGTGACCACACCACCCTCTGCTGCATCCCCGAAGAGGCTACCGGCCAGTCGCACTTGTTGATAAAAGAAGAAGGCATACTCGCCGGTGTGCGCGTCGCCAAAGAAGTGTTTAACCGCTTTGACCCGACAATGACGGTCCAGGTGCTCCTCGATGACGGCACCCACGTCCGTCCCGGCGATGTGGCCATGGTCGTCACAGGAAAAGTACGCAGTCTCCTGCAAACCGAACGCCTGATGCTGAACATCATGCAACGCATGAGTGGCATCGCTACAATGACACACAAATACGTAGAGCGGCTGGAAGGCACGCACACCCGGGTACTTGACACACGGAAAACGACCCCCGGCATGCGCATGATGGAGAAAGAGGCAGTCCGCATCGGCGGTGGCGTGAACCATCGTATCGGATTGTTCGACATGATTCTGCTGAAAGACAACCACGTAGACTTTGCCGGCGGCATCGGCGCAGCACTTGACCGTTGCCACAGCTACCTCAAAGAGAAAGGCCTAGACTTGAAGATAGAAATAGAAGTACGCTCGTTCGACGAAATCCGCCAAGTGATGGCCCACGGCGGCGTGGACCGCATCATGTTTGACAACTTCTCGGTCGACGATACCCGTAAGGCTGTCGCCATGATCGGCGGCAAGTACGAGACCGAGTCCAGCGGCGGCATCACGTTCGACACCATTCGCGACTATGCCGAATGCGGTGTCGACTTTATCTCTGTCGGCGCACTCACTCACTCCGTCAAAGGGCTGGACATGTCATTCAAAGCCTGCTGATGCCCACACACTATTACATATAAGCCTTTACCACATGAGAAATTCCCTTTTTGGCCTGCTCTGCACGACTGCTGCCTTTCTCTTCGCTGGCCACGCCCAACGTGCCGAAGCTTGCACCAACCTCATCGTCGGCAAGAAAGCTTCGGCCGACGGCTCAGTCATCGTCACATACAGCGCCGACAATTACGGGCTCTACGGCACGCTACGCCGCTTTCCCGCGGCCCATCATCCCAAAGGTACGAAACGGCGCATCGTCGATGGCGACACGAACCACTATCTCGGCGAAATTGACGAAGCTCCGGAGACATACAGCGTCATCGGCAACATCAACGAGTTCCAAGTCACTATCGGTGAAACGACATTCGGCGGACGTGCCGAACTCACTGATCCCGAAGGCATCATTGACTACGTGAGCCTCATGAGCCTCGGCCTGCAACGCGCCAAGACTGCCCGTGAGGCCATCCGCGTCATGACGTCGCTCGTCGAGCAGTACGGATATGCCTCTTCGGGTGAAAGCTTCACTATCGCCGATCCCGACGAGGCGTGGATCATGGAAATGATCGGCAAAGGTCCCGGCCGCAAGGGAGCCGTCTGGGTGGCCGTCCGCGTACCGGACGATTGCATCAGTGCCCATGCCAACCAAAGCCGCATCCGACAGTTCAACCGGAAAGACAAACAGAACGTCATGTGCTCGGAAGACGTCATCTCATTTGCACGCGAAAAGGGTTACTTCGACGGGAAAGACAGCGAGTTTGATTTCGCTGCCGCTTACAGTCCGACAGATTTCGGCATGCAACGCTATTGCGAGGCACGTGTGTGGAGCTTCTTCAACCGCTGGGCTGACGGCATGGACCGCTATCTGGATTATGCCGCAGGCAAACCGATTTCCGAGTCGTGCCAACCGATGCCACTCTTCGTCAAACCGAACAAGAAGCTCTCCGTACACGACGTCATGATGAGCATGCGCGACCATTACGAAGGCACTCCCTTCGACACCCAAAAGGACATAGGCGCAGGTCCGTACGACGCCCCGTATCGCCCGACTCCCCTTTCGTGGAAAGTGGATGGCAAAGAATACTTCAACGAACGACCCATCTCGACACAGCAGTCAGGTTTCACATTCGTATCGCAAATGCGTTCGTGGCTGCCTGACGCTATCGGCGGTGTGCTTTGGTTCGGCAACGACGATGCCAACACGACACCTTATACGCCAATCTACTGCTGCACGACAAACGTGCCGGAATGCTTCGCCGAAGGAACAGCCAACGACGTAACTTTCTCATGGGAATCAGCCTTCTGGGTCTGCAACTGGGTGGCAAACATGACCTATCCGCGTTACAGCGCCCTCTTCCCCGACGTGGAGGCACGCCGCGACCGCATCGAGGCACGCCTCCTGGGCGAACAGGACGAAGTGGAGGCACGCGCCGCAGCCCTCCTCAAAACTTCGCCCGACAGCTGCAAGGCTTTCCTTGATACATACACGAACCGCATGTCGCGCAAGATGCTCCGCGAGTGGCGCCGACTGGGCGAGTACCTCATCGTGAAGCACAACGACCAAGTAGTGAAGCCCGAAAAGAACGGCCGCTTTACCCTGACGGAAGACGGCCTTGCCACGCCTCCCGAACGACCTGGATATCCGGAACGCTACAACCGCGCCATCGTCCGTGAAACGGGCGACCGCTACCTTGTGCCACAGGAAAAGTAAGATACGACCGCACTTTACGTGAATCCCCCGGACAGCGTTTGAACACTGTCCGGGGGATTCACGTAAAGTGACGACATAGGTTTGGCAGTCACTTCCGTACAAGACGGACGACTTTCGGACGATGGTCAGAGGCGACACCCTCGGGCAACGTCTGAGACGAGACCAGCATCCAGTCGTCAGCATGTGCCTTATCGACAGCAATATAATCGATACAGATTTCAGGAGCGTCGGCCGGATATGAGGCCTCGTCCGAACGAGTAAGCAGGACGAAGTCTTCCTCAATGCCTTTGATAAAATCACTCCCAGGTGTAGCATTCCAGTCGCCTGCGATGAACACCGTTTTGTCCTTCAAGCCAACGACAGCCTCGCGGACAAGGGGCAACGAAGCCATACGGTCGGCTTCGGTGAGCGAAAAATGGATGCAAGCCACGGCATAATCCGGAAACTCCACAAGGAGCATCGTCCGACGTTCCTCACGACCTGGCAAGGCCACGCGACGCACGGAAAGGGGACGCTGCCTGCTGAGCAGACCGAGACCGTATTTCCCACCGTCGAACGAGATGGCAGGACCGTAAGTCGCAGTCATACCCGTAGCGGCAGCCAGCTTACCAAGGATGTATGCCCCCTTGGCACGCGCCGTTGCGCTGTCCAGTTCCTGCACCGCCACGACATCAGGAGTACTTTTCCGGATCACGGCAGCCACGCGTTCCACGCTCTGCACACCGTCGAGCCCATTGGCGTTACGCACGTTGTATGTCATGAGTGTCAGAGTGTCAGCATCCGAGAGGACACAAGCGGCTGCGGCGCGTTGTGTAAACAGGCTCAAAACAGCCATCACACCTGCACCTAAACAAGCTGAAATCAGTTTTCGTTTCATACACATTGCTATAAATTATCAAGTTTCTTTCATTCATACGATACGGAAACGGAACGGCCTGTTACAAAATCCAGATATCCTGCGATTTCGCTTGCAGATATGCCCCAAGTCTTCGACTTCTTCCCGCGTCCGGACGACAGAAGAGCTGCTACGAACGTCCCCACTCCTCCACGATAAGAGAAGTCATGCCCGGACCACAATCCGGCCATTTGTCGTAACGGAACGGCTGACAGGATTTTCTGGACGGCTGACAGAAAGTCCAAACAGGCTGACAGAATTCACGGGCTGCACAACAAAGTTCGCGCTGCACCGTAAAATAATTTTTCCGATTGTAAGAACAAAATCCGTCAGTCGGTGCGCGGACTTCTGCTTACCATGCGGCCAGTCTCTCGCCCCACTTTGACGGCGCCACGCCGACATGCACAAACCGTTCATCCTGCAAGTACACAAAGAAAGCCACGCGGACAGGAGGCCTGCCAAACATGGCTTTGTAAAAATCCCGATGGAATTCACCGTCGCTCTATAAGCACTACGGCATAGGCTGAAATGCCTTCCTCGCGCCCCGTGAATCCGAGATGTTCGGTGGTGGTGGCTTTCACCGAAACGTCGTCGACATCCACCCCAATCACCTCAGCCAAACAAGCACGCATCCGCTCGATGTGGGGATTGAGTTTGGGACGCTCAGCACAGACTGTGGCATCGATATTCCCGATTGCATAACCACGATCGGCAAGCAAGTCGACCGTCCGCCGCAGGAGAACCTTGCTGTCAATACCCGCATAGTCGGCACTGGTGTCGGGAAAATGATAACCGATGTCGCGCAAGGCGGCAGCACCGAGAAGGGCATCGCAGATAGCATGGATGAGCACGTCGGCATCACTGTGGCCGAGAAGGCCGAACTCATGTTCGATGCGCACGCCGCCGAGCCATAACTCACGACCGGGAACAAGACGGTGCACGTCGAATCCAAAACCAGTTCTGATCTTCATTCCGTTTTTCTTATCGAGTTAACGACGGCCGCTGAACAGGTCCTTGATACCGTCAAAGTCAAAAGCGAGCGACACGCGCAACGTCTGGTCGAGCGGGTTGCTGGCTGCGGTCGACCAGACATAGCCTGCATCTATCGAAAACACACTCATGCGGAAGCCTGCACCAAAGGTGAAATACTTACGGTTACCTTGACTTTCACTCTCGTGGTGATAACCTGCCCTGACGGTGAACTTGTCATTATAGGTGTACTCCGCACCGACACTCCATTGGATTTCTTCGAGCTCACCCTTGAAGCCGTTGGGCGAATCGCTGAAACTCTTGAAAATGCCGGAGATGGACGAAACGTCGTAGTACTCCTGCTGCACACGGTCCTGGAAGTCCTCATCCGACTCGTCGTCATTCTGAATGGGTTGTGAGGGTACGAGCAGTTTGTTGGCGTCAGCACTGAACGAAATGCGGTTGAACTCATTCAGCGGTATCATGTAGTTCAGGCCGACACGGAGGTTGGTTGGAATGAAATAGGAGTAGTCCTCGCCATAATTGATTTTGCTGCCGATGTTGCTGATGTTGACGCCGAAAGCTATCTGACACTCACGGTTACCCATCATGACATAATTGTTGTAGTAGCAAGCAATATCGGCTGCAAAAGCAGAACCGGCGGTCACCTGGTCATCGTAGTGCCCTGACATGTCGGAATACATGTAGCGCAAGGCGACGGCGGCCGAGAATGTCTCGCTCAACATGCGCGAATAAGCCACGTCTACCCCCAATTCGTAGGGTTTGATGGTCATCATGTCGTCCGACGTAGACACCGAACCTAACGAGAAATAACGGACGGAAGCACTAATCGCCTGATAGTCGCCAAGGCGATAATAGCCTGCCATGTAGGCAAGGTTGATGTCGTTGACTATGGAACGCAACCACGGGGTATAGTTAATGGCTACGCCCGCGCGACTGATACAAAACGGGTATTTGGCCGGGTTCCATGCCTGCGAATTGACATCAGGGTCGGTGGCAGCACCCACGTCACCGATACCGCCGGCACGCGCGTCGGGCGCAATGCTCTGCGAAATGACAGAGGTCACGATGGGATTGAATACGTCTTTCTCATCGGCAGCGACAGAGGCAGCAGTCGTCACGCCGGCCAAGGTCAGGAATATCTTAGGGAAAATTCTCATATATTTTTAAACTCGGAGTATAGGCTTTTATTGTTTGAGTACTATCAATTTCTCGGCTTCCGTCGTATATGTCACGCCAGCCACTGTGGCACGGCCTCGGTAAAGGTAGACGCCGCCGCCAACCGTCGCGTCCAGACCACCGCCAACACCCATGGGTATGGAAATTCCTGCTGACGACATGGCACCCGTCACAGACTGCGTCCAGACATGGCGGCCCGACATGTCATAGAGGTCGACCGCAAAAGTGCCCTCAGATCCCGGAGTGTCAAAACTCAGGACAAAAGTGGTGGACGAACGAGCCGGATTCTCAGTAGCGCGGACACTGAGTTGCGGGGGAAGTCCATTCACGACCACAAAGTTCAGCGTTTTGGTGGTGGGGTGATTGAGAATGTCCCACGCCCGGAACTGCAGACGGTAATGTCCCTCTTCGAGTTCCGGCAGTGTATAAGAAACCACACCTTCCGTAGCAGAGCCAAGGTTGTAGCTGAAATAATCGTTCAGGACATAGCTGCCCGAAGTCGGCCCGGTGAGCGTCAGTTCCAAATCATGCCCGACACCGTTGCCTGTGGTGTTCACGCCGCTCGAATCTGCGATTTGCGCAAAGAAAGTGGGTGTCGTCCCCACCCGTCCTCCGTCAGGAAAATCTTCGCGGTTCAAATAGACATAAACGTCAGGGCCAAGGGTGTCGCCGGACATGTCGTCGGATGTTCCGTCGAAGAAGAAACGCGAATTCGAGCCATTGGCCTCCTGCGTATGGTCGGTATTGACGGCATAAAGTAGGACGCGCCCCGGAGCGGACGAGTAGCTGATATCAACAGGAACACGCATAACAAACGAGAAGCGGCCACTGCGCACACTGTCGCTGCCTTCATACAAGACTTTTGTCCGTTGGGAATACTGGTGAGGCTCGATGTCGTCGCCAAGATTGTTGCGGCACGTAATGGTTTCCTCGCGGTCATACACCGTGGCGCTGACAATGCCGTTGAAACCCTCGTGGGTTTGTCCGCCGGACGAGAGGACACGACCGCTGAAACGCACCAAGCTCCCGGCACGCAACTGCATATTTCCACCGTCCGAAGCCGAAAGGGCATGCCCATCGATACTGTCGATGACGGCGTCGAGTGTCGGTGCGCCCAGCGGCAGGGCGGGATTGCCCGTCAGGGCGAACTTGACACGGTTCGACGTCCGGTCCGACGTTTCGACCAGACGGTTTTTCGCCTGCATCAGGGCTTCGCCGAAAGTGCAACGACTGCCGTCTTCCGCAGGCGTCATGAGATAGCGCATAAAGGCGCTGTTGAACGCACGGTTACGGTCTGAATACACAGTGCGGGCAGCACAAACAAAAGCAATTCCTCCACCATCGGCGTTAAGCATACCTGCACGACCGATATTATCTTCTATGTCGTCGTACGGGATAACCTCGCATGATGCGGCCACCCACAAGGGAAGATTCGGGGAGCGGGCTTCGCGGAAATCGTTGATGCCTACTGGAGCCTCGACCGAGAGTTGCACGGGATCGCCGTGCCCGGTGTAGTTCATCACCAATGCGCCACTGTTCATCAAGCGATGGATTCGCTCTTCGACCTGAGGATAGCTGTAACCGGTCAACGAAGCTTCACGCGGATAAGCATCCCAATAAATATGCTGTACGGCAAAATTATCCGCCAAATCACCCATGCTACTGATCGTTGCATCCGCATCCTCCATATGCAAATTGCTGTCGCCGTCATCAGCCATGAAACAAATCTGGTTCTTCCATGAGCCGACTTGCTCGTTGCGCAGATAGGCAATGGATTTGTCGACAAGGATGCGGGCGTCGTCGGCTGTATGACATGGGAAGCGCCCCACGGCCAAATCCATCTTCTCGCGCAGGATGTTTTCCCCTTCGCCGTCATCGAGCATACCGTAATAGTCGTCCGTCACATAGCAATTGATTTCATGCACGGAATTATCACTTTCATACGCAAGGAGATAGTCGTCTGGATTATAGTCCCTGACATCCGGCGTGACGGTACGGTTGTCCCACAGACAGTCGCCGAAAAACAGGAGGAAACGTGGCAGGCTGTCTGTGTCGGCCCGGTCATAGAGCATTTTGAGATAGCGACGATAGGCAGTAGCGTCAGGCGTTCCGGACGAAAACTCATTATATATATGGTCTGCACGCACCACCTTCACATTCAGTCCCTGAACGCTGCGATGCGCCTCGGCCAGTCGCTCGGCCTCGGTTGTCAACGCGCCGCTGGCCGGCACGATAATTACCATGTCGATGTTGCGGTCGGCATGAAGATTCTGGTTGTCCACCTCGCCCACCACTGTCGGTGAAGGATAGGTTGCCGAAGCGTTAAAAGCAATGTAGCGGCGACTTGCATCGGCCACGGTAGCAGTCAATGTGCCTTCCGAAAACTGGACAGGCACTTCGGCTGTCGGATCTCCTGCCCGGCCAATGCGCCACAGGTGGGTATCTGCGGTAGCTCCGTCAATGCGGAACGTGACAGCACTGGCAGTTGGCCGAGTGAATACGTAAGGTGTGGCCGATACGGCCAAGCGGCGCGGATAGCTCACCCGGATGTAGTCCAAACGGGCAGCATTACCTGACGTGGCAGCCAATTCGAACACATTGTCCTCAGCCAGATTGGTCGTGGTGAACGTCTCACTGTCTTCATTGGCCAGCTGGTATTGGCTCAGCGTAGCGGCAGTCAGCGTCCCAAGGGATGAGCCGTTTACGGCGACGGACATTGACGTACGGCTACGGCTGCTGGCTGCGGCGAAATTGACGGCCACCTGTGCTGTTCCGCCACTGACAAAATCGGGTGTTGCCAAAGAGAGTGTCCGGTCGCCACGGGTGGCAAAATCATAACTGTCATAGAAACGCCGCCCGCCGCGGAACCAACTGTATGCATCGTTGTCGATGAGCGCATGACCAGTCACTTCATCAACGACAACCGAGGCGCTCACCTCAGGAAGTGTCTCCAATTGAGCCGGGGCCTCGTCGGATTCAGTCAGGAAATAATAAGAATAGTTCGAATAGACATTGTTGGCATGTGTCCACGTCGTGCCGTCCAGCGTCCAGCGCACCGTGCCTTCGGCGAAGAAGAGCAACGAACCGTCGCGACGATAGAGGGGCACTTCTTCGAGGTCATCGGGTGGGCAATCGTCCGACTCGAAATCAAAGGTTTCGGGCTGAATACGCCCGCCATAGCCATAAAGCCGTACTCGAGACGGGGCAGAAAAACCCATCTCTGCAAGTTGGGACGTTGTCAGTTGATAAATTCCCTCGTCCGTCACACGGATTTTCACCCATCGGCCGGAAGCCAGCACCGAAGATGCCCGCCAACGCTCCGACGTCGAGCGGACAAACGTGCGACGGGCAGACGGAACAGCCTCAACAACGAGTTTGAACGACGTCAGACGGGAAGGACGTCCATCGTGAATGACAAAAGGCAAAACAGCCACATCGAGTTGACCTTGCTTTTGAACCGTGCCTTGATGTGTCGTCAGCTCCAACGTGTCGGGCAGCTCAACGCCCCACGCTTCGAGTTTTTTCACTTCGGCCGAAGAAAGAGGGGCGAACTCCGGATAATCAATCCTCACTTGGCAAGCCGCCGGCAAATTAGCCGCTCCCAACGGAACGACGGTCGTATAATAAGGCAAGATGCTATCCACAGGATAGTCAGACGACCGCAGGTCAACAAAGCCGTCGGCCCGTGCCGTCAAAGGAAAGAGCAACAGCCACACCAACCAACTGCGTCGGGGCAAAAGGAACGAGAGGTTCATTCTCTGCACTTTATTTTACTTTTATCGTAAGGAGCTTCTCGCCATCAAGATAAGCTTCGAGCCGATCGCCGATAACGGCTT
>HF989193.1:40335-53474 GCA_000431275.1 Prevotella sp. CAG:755
GAGCCGATCGCCGATAACGGCTTGCCTGGCAGTCACGGGCGCTCCGGTAAAGATGAGATCGCCCTGCCGGATGGTGTAGAACTGGCTGACATGGGCAATGAGGCGGTCGATGCTCCACTGCATATCGCCACTCCATCCGCGCTGCACCTCGACGCCGCCGGCTTGTAGGCAGAAATGCAAGTCGCGCAGGTTGTGCCCTTCGGTCGGAACGAAATTACCCACAGCAGCTGCACCGTCGAACCCGGTAGCCAAGTCCCAAGGATACCCCGCACGGCAAAAGCGTTCGAGCAATCCATGCGCCGTAAAGGCGATGCCCACCGTCACGCCATCGTAATAGCGGGAAGCGAAGCGCTCGGGAATGCTCTTTCCCAAACGGCAAATGCGCACAACCAGTTCAACCTGATATGTGCAGGGTTCTGCGAACTCGGGAATGAAAAACGGTTTACCGTCTTTCAGCAGCGCGGAGTCGGCATGTGAAAAGACAACAGGCTCCTCTGCCTTATCAAACGCAGGAAAGGCCGTTTTATTGTATGCCGGATAGGTATTGGCAATGGCGATTATCTTCATTGGGAAAATGGCGTATGAAAACGTGGCGAAGTTACGAAAAAAACGGGACTACATTCACAGATAAAAATCGGCCGTCAGCTTTTGAAAGTCGGCCGTCCGCAAACCCCGAGCATCACAAAGTACCAATTCATCACGCAGAACCGGCTTTTCCTTCCCTCCGGCGAAACTGACAAGTACCCGGCGTACGGGCTTTCCCGGCCGCGTAACGACGTCCGTACGGCGGTAAGGATAGAGCCGTTGCTCCCACGCACAAAAAGCGAAGGCATCATAGGCTGAAGTGGGAACAATGGCGTGAAAATGTCCACCTGCGACGAGCAAGCGGGACACTTCGCGAAAAAGGCGCTCGAAAGTCAGACCGGCCGTGTGGCGGGCTCGGGCACGAGCTACGTCTGGCGGAAGGAGATCTTCGGCAAAAAAAGGGGGATTGGACACTATGTGATCGAACTTCTCGTCCGGGCATAAGTCTGACACATCGGCATGAACGATTTCGATCCGGTGAGCCCATGGTGAGGCAGCCACATTCTCGATGGCCTGCTCAGCCGCGGGCGCATCGATTTCCACACCGACGACATGCGCAGCCGTCCGCTGGGCCACCATCAGAGTTATTAACCCCGAACCACAACCGACGTCGAGCACACGGCTCGCACCGGCGACACCGGCCCAAGCCCCAAGGAGCACACCATCCGTACCTACTTTCATGGCACAACGGTCGTGCGCCACATGGAATTGCTTGAAATTGAAACCTGAAGAAGCCATCTTTTTTGCAAATGACGAACAAAAATACGGAATACAGCGGACATGAGAGATGGCAAGCGCACTTTATGTTCCTTAGCCCGACGAAATAGATGCGCCTCCAAGAAGAGATCAGACAACCAGCCACAAGGAAAGCAGGCCATTGAAGCGTGCAATGACGGATGCTGTGACAGGGAGATCTGTCACTGCGATAGAAAATTCTGTCAACCGAACGGGATTTACTGTAAGCCTGCCCACTTTCACGACCTGTGTAGCCAGACCGGTCAGCTAATTTCGAATACCGGCACAAGCCTGGAACACAAAAAAGGGGCGGCATTCTGACCAGGATGCCGCCCCTCAACGAAAAAGGAATCTAATTACTTCACAAACTTATGCGTACGAGGCGCACCGTTGCCTTCGACCACAAGGATGTAGGAACCCCGGGGCTGACCTTCGAGCGAGAGGCTGACCTCGCTGACAGCACCTGTCGTCTGCTGTGAGGCGATACGAACGCCGCCCAGATTGTAGAGGGCAAAGCGTGTTCCGGGTGCGAAATCGCCACGGCAGGTCACGGCGTCGGCCAAACGGTCATAACGGATCTCAGCACGGTCGACCACATCGTCGATACCCACACTTACGCCATTGAGCATGGGCGTGAAGCGCAACGTATAGGAATACTCACCTGACGAGGGGCAAAGATACTCATCAAGAGGACCGGGGCCGCAGCTCGCATTGCCCAAACCTTCCTGCATATAGTCGAAGTGGGCCACAACTGTGCTGGCCTTCGTCAAGTCGTAAGGGTGGAACGGCGTGTACTCACCCCTGTTGAAATCATTATCCTCATAGTTCAGGACTGAGAAGTCGACGCGGCCTTCGGTCTCGATTTTCAAGCCACGCGAACCGCCCTCGTTCGTCAATATAAGCTCGCGCAAGTCGCTGCGGTTGCCGGTGCTCTGCGGACGGGGATGGGGTTCAAACATGTCGTCGACTGTCGTGGTGTAACGTCCGAAGAACGAACCGGTTTTACGGTCGACATAATTGGACCACGGGCCGCGAGCGTAGTACTCAACATTCTGCAACGAACGGTCGAAATTCATCTGCAAACCAATACGGCGCAGACCGGCCACAATAGGACGGAACGTGACGTTCATGTCAACCACACCATTCGCATAGATGTCGTAAACAATCGTATAGGGACATTTGTAACCGTCCACGTTGACCTCAATTGTGGCACGCGTCCTGTCGTCACTGAGCGTAGCCTGATAGTCGTAGGTTGTCTCTCCGTCGGAAGAATCGCTGTAACGATCGTTTTCTATATAACGATAGTCAGAGAACCACGGGTTGACATAACGGCTGTCCGGCGCATTGTCACTGACGCGGAGAGGATTGAACGTGCCATCAGCTGACGTATAGTTCCAAAGTTGCAAATGACCGTTAACAAAACGCATAGTAAAGTTCTCTCCCCTGATATCCACCCGTCCGGCGGTTGACGTTTCGGTCATCGTCAACGTAGCCGACGTAGAGACTTCGGGAAGGACGCGCTCCTCATCGGACAGGGCAAACTGCTCGGTGGCAATGACATAACCGGCATCGGCCCACGACGTGGCATTTTTCAGATAGGCTTCGAACGTAATGAAATACTCTTTGCCTGATTTCTTTGAATACGTAATCTCAACAGGAATGTTCGCGGAGGCATCCGGCTTGGTTTCGGGCATAACTAGCTCGGCCGTAGCGACCTCGTTGCCGTCTTCGAACAAGCGGTAGCGTAGACCAAACTCATCGAGGTTGGTGAAGTCATACTTGTTGGTAAGCGTCAAGGTATTCGACAGCTCGTCGAAATCGTCGAATTTGACATACTGGTAAACCTTCTTCACTTCCGTCAACTCGGCAGACCATGCGCGGTCAGCCGTGAGGAGACCATTGTTACAGAAGTTGCCCTGCATACCATCCGACGTCCGTCCCGGGAAGTCATATCCAGACTTATAGTTATTGAAACCGTTCACGGTGAGGTTGCCCGACTTGATGTCTTCGGCAGCATAGATGGATTGATCAACCCAGTCCCAAATACATCCGCCGATGCCATAGCGACTGCTTTCAACAACATCCCAATACTCTTTCAGATTACCGACAGCGTTACCCATGGCATGCGCATACTCGCACATGAAGTAAGGCTGACGGGGCTGGTTGCTATTGGCCATCGACGAGACTTCGCTCACGGGTCTGTACATCGTCGAATAGATGTCGGTCGCCTCGGCATGCTGTCCGTCCCGAGTAGCACCTTCATAATGCACAGGACGGTCGTCTACGGCCTTCGTAGCCTTATAAATCTCGGCAAAGTTCAGTCCGGAACCAGACTCGTTACCGGAGGACCAGAAGATGATGGAGGGATGGTTAATGTCGCGTTTCACCATGCGCATCATGCGGTCCACATAAGCTGCCGTCCACGACGAGGAGTTCGTCATCATTGATCCGCCGCTTGTCCAATTGTGGTGACACTCAATGTCAGCCTCGTCCATGCAATAAAGACCGTAATAATCAAACATGGCATACATCTTCGGCTGACGCGGATAATGGCTGGCGCGAATGATATTCATGTTCGCCAGTTTCATCATCTGAACATCCTTTAACATCGTAGCCACGTCCATGGTACGTCCCGTGATAGGATGTGTGTCTTGCGCGTTAACGCCCTTGAAATATACTTGCTCTCCGTTGATATACACAAGGCCATCCACTATCTCTATATGGCGGAAACCATACTTCGTCGAGAAGACGGACTCCTCGGCTCCATCAGCGTCTGCCTGTGAAACGACAACCGTATAAAGGTTAGGCTTTTCAGCAGACCAAAGTTTCAGTCCTGAAAGATCAAACGTCACTGTCTGGCTTAATGTCGAATCATCTGCGCCAAAAACGAAGTTAGCGGTCTGTGGAGCCACGACATCGTTTCCCTCGTTATCCCATAGAGAAACGGTGACTTTCTTGCTGGCTGTCCCCTCCTGACGTTTGGCCATGTCGAGTTGCACCGTCATTGTTCCGCTCGTGTATCCTGCGTCTGCATCCAGTTCTGCACGAATAACGTGGTTCTGCACATAAGTCTTCGGCGTAGCAATGAGGTAAACGTCACGATGGATGCCGCTCATGTGGAACATGTCCTGACCTTCGAAATAGGATCCGTCAGACCAGCGATAGACTTGGACCGACACGTTGTTCGTTCCAGGACGCACATAAGCAGTGATGTCGAATTTAGCGTCTGTGTTTGCACCTTCCGTGTAGCCAACTTCGTGGCCGTTTACCCACACATAAGCCGCGCTGTAAATGCCCTCAAAGTTGATGAACACCTCCTTGTCTTCCCACCCTTCGGGAAGGGTGAACTCGCGACGGTAAGAGCCAACGGGATTAGACCCCATGCCTGCATTCGTGTAGGAAGCACTCACTTGTATGTAAGGAGGATTGTCCACAAACGGATAACCCACATTGACATAGATAGGTTTGTCATATCCTTTCATCTCCCAACACGAGGGGACTGAGATTGTGTCATAATCCGAAACGTCGGCATCGTCTGCATAGAAGTCCTCCATCGGACGTTCGTTCGGACTCGGCACATACTTGAAACGCCACACGCCGTTCAGGTCGAGCATTTCGGCCCCGGTGGCTGGTAGCCACGGTTTATCAAAACGGGCGTCGGCCTTCATCTTGTCGGTCGAGGCATAAGGCATGTATGTAGCGTTGGGGTCTTCCTTATTGATGGCAAAGATGGTTTCGTCTTCCCACTCAGCGGTTTCCGGCATGTAGCTATTTACCGACGTCAACGTAAAATAAGTGTTGTTTTGCGACGGGTCGGCTGTCAGAGTCGCATTTCCACTCGCGCCTGCCTGCATATAATATGTCGTATAATTACTCGACACACATAGCGTATAGGTACCGGGAGCACCGGTGACCTCATTGAATTTCACCTGCTGGTTGCTGTTGTTCACATTAGGCGTATAAAGCAGAATGTTACTTCCAGCTCCCGACTGGGTCGGGAGATCCATGGCCAAGCCCGACTGGACGTTGACCATTTGAAAACCGCCACTTGCTTCGACGAAGCGCCATTTCTGGCTATCGTCCGTCTCGTCCATAGCGACTACGGAAATGGGCGAATTGGGCGTATCCTGTCCTTGACTGCTCAAAGCCAATGGCGTCCCGTTATCCGTCACCGGTGAGATAATATAGGTCATATTCGTACAAGGCGGGACAGGCGCCTCGACATCGAGCTCGTTAAAGCGGAAAAAGGTGGCGTCAGACGACAGGTCAGTTCCCAATCTCAGATCTCCCTCGTCTTGTACAGTGACGACCTGCGCAGCATTGTTACCATTCAAAAGCTGGTAGACACCAGACTGTCCATCAACCTCCTTGATTTGTATAATTTGATTACTCGAACCTGTAATTGTCCATTGCAACAAACGCCCGGCCTTGCTGGCACCACCGTCGAGCGCCATGTCGGCAGCCTTTCCGGATGTCGCGTTATAAAGCACCCACGTCGAATTCGCATAATCCACGGAAAGCAACGTCCACTGCTGACCCGTACTTTCACTGTCTGCATCATCGAGAAACAGATAAACATTATTGGCTGTCTGGTCGCCGTTTGTTATACGGGTTCCATTCTTCACACTCTCAATCGAATAAGTGGCACCTGACTTCAACTGCGCCGCTACCGGTAGCGTAACACAAAAAGCCATCACACACATGACGAGAAGTGGAATTGTCTTTTGCGTAAAGGTGTTTTTTCTCATATATTATTATTTAAGTAATGTTAGAATGAAGTCCGTCGCGATGCAAGGCTTAACGGTCTTGCGATTTAAGGCGGTTGCAAATATACAAATTACCATTAAAACAACGATTCTACTTTTCCGAATCGTGGCCGTGTTTTAAGCATATTCGTATCTCTTAACGTTAGTTTGCGGCGGACTTTCCGTAGCCCGCCGCAAACTCGTTAATTATCATATGACTCCACTGTCATTATTGATTGCGCTTTGTGAATTTAAAGTTGCGGAGATAGACTTTCAATTCCTTTCCACTGACATTAGTCAGACGGATGCGATCTGCTTGCATACCGCTTATCTCGTTCGTTGTATGGACGGTTGTCTTTCCTTCTTGCTGGATGAGTCCAATAGAAATCCATTCTGTGCCGTCCGCCGAAGCGTCAAGCTTAAAATCGGAACTAATGTCAGTAGTTCCAAGGTCAAACGACAATCCGGTCAGCGTACGCACCTTGTCCATTCTCACAGTCAGCGAAGCTCCGGAAGGCCATGTAATCACCTCGTTCGATGGCGAGACACGCACTTCGTTCCCCTTACCGCTGACGGGCTGCATCCGTAACTGCGGAACCGTCGACTCTAATGTATAGGGCTGATATTCTGCCACGGTATCCAAGGCTGCGTTCTCACGACGATTATATTCGACGGCCGCATAAGTGAACATTTTGTTCAATGAAGGCAAGAGAACAAGACCGCCAACCTTTACGCCTGGCTGATAAGGATTCTGGTTCGACGACTCGCTGTTTTCATACATCAACTGCTGCAAAGCATGCGCATGGCGGTAGAGTGGCATAAAGTCCATCGAATTGCCATTCTCTAAACACACGTTCATGCCCACCACGGCCTGTCCATACGCTCCAACAAGACGTGCCTGCCGGAGCCATGGCGCCATCTCGCGAATCAATGATTCGTTTTCCTTGTCGGCTAGCAAAACGTCTGCCGCCGCAGAAAGTCTGCCACACTCGGCAGCAACGGCCATAGCCGCACGTTCATCTTCCCCTTTCGAATCAGTCCAAGCGGCCAAGTAAGGTTGCAGTTCCACGCTTTCGTCGCGACGGAATCCATGGCCGTTCGGGCCGAGGTCCGAACTATGTGAAGCAAACGTGCGGAACTCCTCTGCACAATTAGGAAGCAGGGTGCGCAATGCGCGTTGCCACGACTGTCGGCTATCGTATTCATCCATGTTCCACGCATAATCCGCCACGGAATAAAGCGCGACTTTAGACGCCTCGGCATGCTCCATCGGATTAGAAACGAAAGCAGCCACGTCGTCCTTGATGTCTAACCCGTTGCCATAAACAGGCCCCATGAGCAAATGGTCGCGGCAGAAGTCGGAAACGGGATAATTCCACCAAATGTAGGCTTTCCGATCTATCTGGTCATTGATCCATTCCATCGAGGCCTTGTCGATGCAGTGCACCACGCTGTTGCCCGTCCACATGATCTCGATGTCGTCGTTCAGTTTCGTACCTAAGGTGTGCAGGTAACCGCCAGCAGGATTGGCCCAAGCTTTATTATACTCCGTAGGACACATCACCAAAGGAGCCACATCACCCTTCTTGGCTACGAAGTTGTCGTCAATATAGTTCAACAGATTGGCCTGCTTGTCAGCCTTTGCACCTTCTCCCGAAATATCGTCAAAAAATACGGCAAAGGCGCGCACACCGAGTTCATACATGTGTTCAAACTTCGCCAACAGCAGGTCGCGGTCAGTAGCATTCCATTTGATATCAGCTCCGGGATGGATGGCCCAATAGAAGAGAACGCCGTTCGCCTTGGCACGTGCCACAAGTTCGCGAAGTTGAGCCGCCTCTTTCTCAGGATAAGGTTTCCGCCAGTTCGGTACACTGTGATAGGGGTCATCTTTCGGGCCATATAGATAGACGTTCAACTTGTTCTGCCCGTAAAAATCGAGTTGTCTCAAACGGGCCTCATGCGTCCACGGCGTACCGTAGAAGCCTTCGACCACACCACGAAAAGGAACATCGGGATAGTCAGTCACTTCGACAGAACAAACCGTACTATCAGCCATAAGTTGACGGAGTGTCTCAATGCCGTAGAGCAGCCCACGGGCATCAGATCCAGCCACCGTCACGCCGTCAGCATCCATGCGGAGATAGTAGCCTTCGGCATGGGAGGGAATTTTCCCCTTCACGCGCCGTACGGCACGATCACCCTTCACACCAGCCACGACTTTGAAACTGGCACTCGGAGCGGCCTCGGGAAACATTCGGGACAAACGTTCTCGTGACGGACCGGTAACTCCCGCGCCAAGGTCGAGGGCATAATGTTCGGGGAGCACCCACCGCTCCTCATTGAGAGGCGACACTTGTTGCGGAGTCGGGTTGACTTGGGCACGCAGTCCGCCACACGTCGGCCAAGTACAGGCCGTCAGGAAGAAAAGAATCAAAAAACGTTTCATGCGCTAATCAATCTTTTTTCAAGGTTCATATTTATTTATGGAATGAGTTTCATACCCGCTAGTTTGCTTTGCAATTATAGGGAATGTATGCAAACTTACGTTTTTTCAACTAACCGACCAAGCTTCAGCTCTCTCTTTGTTGCAAAAGCATCCCGCCAGAAGTGAAAACATTTTTACAACCATCATTAAATCCATGCCACAAGCCTCAATTATAATAAATAACTGCATCAAACTAAGCACACCAACAACAAACGACAAATAATTACAGGAAATGACCAACTGAATCAAACACGAAAAGAATTAAGCAAAAACACATCGTAACGAGGAACGGATGTCGGATAAAATCGCCTTATTTCAGTCCGAAACGTAATGCGTAAAGCGTGAACTGTATTTGTAAGAAAAAAAGCGATGCTACTGTCAAAAAAATAAACGGGAAAAGCGAGCAATATCGGGAATTTTCCGTACATTTGCCACAGTCTTCCGCTAGCAGCGGATACACTTATAGCAAATGCATAAAAACCACATACCATGACACTCATCAAATCCATTTCAGGCTTCCGTGGCACGATCGGCGGCAAGCCGGGTGACACCCTCAGTCCTCTCGACATTGTCAAATCGGTCACAGCTTACGCCACACTGCGAGCAGAGGCCAGTAAAAACTACACCCGAAAGATTGTCGTAGGCCGCGATGCCCGCATTTCGGGTGAGATGGTCTCGCATATCGTCTGCGGAACACTCCTCAGCATGGGCTTCGACGTCCTCAACATCGGCTTAGCGTCGACACCGACCACAGAGATCGCCGTCACGATGGAGAAGGCCTGTGGCGGCATCATCATCACGGCCAGCCACAATCCTCGCCAGTGGAACGCACTGAAATTCCTCAACGAAAAGGGCGAATTTCTCAAAGCCGACGAAGCGGCCGAAATTGTCCGCCTAGCCAACAAGGGCGATTTTTCATATTGCGACGTTGACCACATCGGCAACTACACTAAGAACTTCTATTACGACCAGCGCCATATCGATTTGGTCAAGAACCTCGAACTCGTGGATGTCGACGCCATCCGCCAAGCAAACTTCCGTGTAGCCATCGACACAGTCAACTCCGTAGGTGGCATCATCCTGCCCAAGCTGTTGGGTCAATTGGGTGTCTCGAAAGTGACAGGTCTCTACACAGAGCCCACCGGCGACTTCCACCACAACCCTGAGCCGCTCGAACAGAATCTCCACGACATCATGGCTCTTATGAGCAAGGGAGAACACGACATCGCTTTTGTCGTCGACCCCGACGTTGACCGTCTGGCGCTTATCTGCGAGGACGGCACCATGTATGGCGAGGAATACACGCTCGTGACCGTAGCCGACTACGTACTCCAAAACACACCGGGAAACACCGTCTCGAACCTCAGTTCGACTCGCGCCTTACGCGACGTGACCGAGAAGTACGGATGCCAATACACCCCCGCTGCTGTCGGAGAGGTCAACGTAGTCACCAAAATGAAAGAAACAGGCGCTGTCATCGGCGGCGAGGGCAACGGCGGCGTCATCTATCCCGCCGCCCACTATGGCCGCGACGCCCTTGTTGGCATCGGCCTCATCCTGACATATCTGGCCAAACGCAAGATGAAAGCCAGCGAACTCCGCGCCACCTATCCCAACTATTACATCGCCAAAAACCGCATCGACCTCACGCCGGGAACCGATATCTTGGCTATCCTGCAAAGCGTCAAGGAACATTACAAGGACGAGAAGGTCACGGACATCGACGGTGTGAAGATAGACTTTGCCGACAAGTGGGTACAACTCCGCAAGAGCAATACCGAACCCATCATCCGCGTCTATTCCGAAGCTCCCACAATGGAAGCGGCTAACGCTTTGGGGCAACAGGTGATCGACATCGTCTATTCGATGATCAAGCAAGACTAATCCGAACCATTCAAACTCACCACCTGCGGGAAGGCACTCTACACACGGAGGCCTTTCCACAGGTTTTTATTTACCTAAACTTTAAAACGGATGAAACCAACCGGACTATGCACGCTGGGGCTCTGCGCCCTACCCGCCATGGCTGCCGCCCAAGGACGATATAACATCGTTTATGTCATGACGGACGACCACACCGCCCAAATGATGAGTTGCTACGACAACCGCAACGTCGAAACACCCAACCTCGACCGCATTGCTGCCGACGGTGTCAAATTCGTCAACAGTTTCGTAGCCAATTCCCTCTCTGGACCCAGCCGCGCATGTATGCTCACCGGCAAGCACAGCCACAAAAACGGATTCACAAACAACGAACACGGCGTTTTCGACGGCAGCCAACAGACCATGCCGAAACTCCTGCAAAAGGCAGGTTACCAGACCGCCATCATCGGCAAGTGGCATCTGGTGAGCACGCCCACAGGATTTGACTACTGGAACATACTCCCCGCGCAAGGCGACTACTACAACCCCGACTTCATCACCATGGAAAACAAGACGGTGCGCGAAAAGGGCTACGTGACCAACATCATCACCGACAAGAGCATCGACTGGCTCGAGCACAAGCGCGACCGTTCAAAACCTTTTGCCCTCTTCGTCCACCACAAAGCCTGTCACCGTGCTTGGCTTCCGGAATTGAAGTACCTCAACCTCTACGAAGACAAGACATTCCCCCTGCCCGAGACTTTCTACGACAACTATGAAGGCCGTCCTGCCGCAGCTGCCCAGCAGATGAATATCGCTAAGGACATGGACATGGCCTACGATGTAAAGATGTACACAAAAGGTGTGACCAAGACGCCCTTGGCTCCTACCTACGAAAGCATGATAGGCCGCCTCGACCCTGAGGATCGTGTCAAGTATGACGCCTTCTATAACAAACTCACCGAGGACTTCAACGCCAAGAACCTGAAAGGCAAGGAACTGGCTGAATTCAAATTCCAACGCTACATGCGTGACTACGCCAAGGTGCTCAAAAGCCTTGACGATAACGTCGGCCGCCTGCTCGACTACCTCAAAGAAAGCAACCTGCTCGACTCGACCCTCGTGGTCTACACTTCCGACCAAGGCTTCTACATGGGCGAACACGGATGGTTCGACAAGCGCTTCATCTATGAAGAGTCGCTCAACACACCACTCGTCATGATGCTCCCCAAAGGCCTCGACGCCCGCGGAGACATTGAGGAACCCGTCCAGAACATAGACTACGCGCCCACCTTCCTCGAACTGGCCGGCGCCCCCATCCCCGACGACATCCAAGGTTGCTCGCTGGTCCCCCTGCTCAAAGGTGAGCACCCCAAGGACTGGCGCAAAGCCGTTTACTACCACTACTACGAGTATCCGGCAGAGCATATGGTGAAGCGCCACTATGGCATCCGCACCGAACGCTACACGTTGACCCACTTCTACAACGATATTGACGTCTGGGAACTCTACGACCTCGAAAAAGACCCCAACCAAGTCCACAACATCTACGGCCAACCTGGCACCGAAGCCCTCACGGCTGATTTGAAGAAGCAGTTACGCGAGCTGCAAATCCAGTACGACGATCCCATTCTTAAAAAGTATCCGCTCTAAACTCATGGCGGATTCCCATGACGAGCGCCCCCGTCCCATTTGCGGACGGAGGCGCTCGTTGCGCTTTCTGACGCCATACACATTTATTATATATTATATATGTGTGCCCCGTCGTGACATTCATCATTCCAACAGTCACAGGAAATCATCATCAAGTCAACATCCACCTTTTTCCGATCCGACGCCCCGCATCTCTTAGTCGGCGACTAAGATTTTCCAGTCGCCGTCTTGATTCCTTCTGTCAGCCACCTCGTAAAACACATCTCACCGCCACCATACATCCGAACTCCACACGAAAGTTCGGAAACTACTCTGCTAACAAACGATAAATCGTAAAAAATAAACTTATGCCAAGCCTCCCGAAACGCAGACTTTTGTAAATTTGAGGAGCAAGCTTCAGACACACACATCCCGGACACAATGCCATACGGCCACTCCTGACAAGCATCCTCAGGCCGGCGCGCCTGTTCCACCATAAACCTACGATTATGAAAAACCTGCTCATCCCCCTGTTCGCCCTGCTGTTTCCCTGCTGTTTACATGCAACCCGGCCCATTGATACGACATTGATGAAGCTCAAAACGTTCGTGCGGAACATCGACAACTTCAACCGCCTTTTTCCACAAGAAAAGGTGTACCTCCATCTCGACAACACAGGCTACTACATGGGTGATTCAATTTGGTACAAGGCCTACGTAGTCCGCACCGACTCCAGCCGTCCAAGCCACCTGAGCCATGTGCTCTACGTAGAGTTGGTCGATCCCTTCGGGAATGTACTCGAACAGCAGAAGCGGCCCATCAAAGACGGGCAGGCCTACGGCAACCTGAAAATGCATAAATCAATGACCGACGGGTTCTACGAAGTGCGCGCCTTTACCCGCTACATGACAAACTGGGACGCACCCGGCATCTTCTCGCGCGTAGTTCCCGTGTTCCAGCGCCCTGAAAAAGAAGGCGAGTTCAGCCAGATGAAAATCAAACGTGAATTTGACCATTTCCGCCAGGCTACACAATTTATCCCCGACAGCCTCACCCGACGCGAACAACGACAGTGGCGGAAGTCTATGCCG
>HF989193.1:53562-54585 GCA_000431275.1 Prevotella sp. CAG:755
CTTTCGAGGTGACCCGCGAGAACGAAGCCAATCCCGACGTGACGGCCAGCCTCATCAATCAGCAAGGTGACACACTCTACCTTGTCCACACCGAACGCGAAGGCCGCGGCCGCTTCACTTGCATCCCCTCAGACGAACGCCTCTCGCTACGCCTTATCCATGAGGGGGAAAGCTATTCTTACGTACTTCCAGAAGCAGAAGACACGGGGTGTGTGATGACTGTCGGCCTAACCGCAGGCAATCAAATCCCGGTTGAGATTGCCTCCTCGGCATCGCTCCGCCACGCACTTTTCGGCCTTTCACTCATGCACAACGGCCGCATCCTTGCTTTCGACACCATACGTACCGACACAATCCCGACTTTCCGTCAATTCGACCGCCAATCACTCCCGGCAGGTGTTCACCAACTGACCCTTTTCGACGCCGACGGTCGCATCTGGGCTGAACGCCTTTTCTTCGTCGCTCCAAAAGAAGGGCGCGATCTGGTCCAAGCCGATGCAACCTTCGCTGACAGTCTTATTGCCCCTTACCGAAAGATGAGGCTTCAAATCCAAGCTCCACCAAAGACTGCGGTTTCGCTCTCGGTGATGGACGCCGATGCCACGCCGACCAGCTACCACGGCAATGCGGCAACTTGGTTTCTGCTTTCATCCGAACTGAAAGGTTTTGTCCGCAATGCGGAATACTACATCGAAGCAGACGACATCGCCCACCGCAAAGCCGCTGACCTACTGATGCTCGTACAAGGATGGCGCCGATACGATTGGAAGATAATGTCTGGCAATGCCCCCTTCTTCAAAAAACAGCCCATCGAGGACAGTCTCTACATCTACGGCCGCGTCATGCCTCGACAACTCTATGCCGACGGCTTGTTCACCCCTAAGAAAAGACGAGAAGAACTGTCCCGTGTGGACAACATCAAACTAAGCGCCACCCTTTTCAACCGAGAGGGCTTCTCGATGAAAGGACAAACACTCACGGACGATAACGGCTATAGAGTCAACAAGCAAGTGCAATATTAAG
>HF989194.1 GCA_000431275.1 Prevotella sp. CAG:755
TCGTACAGGGACGGCTGACCATCGACGCCGGAACGACCATCCTAGCCGAAGAGGGATTCGACAAGTACATCCTCGTCGACCGCGGCGGACAGATCTTCGCCGAAGGCACTGCCACTGCGCCCATCACCTTCAAGGCTGACCGCGACGACGCACCGTCGAGCTACTGGGGCGGCCTCATCCTGAACGGACGCGCTCCCATCGCCGGCGGGGGCGAGGGCTCGACTGAAATCGACCCAAGCTTCCTCTACGGCGGAAGCGACGCGGCCGACAACTCGGGCGTCCTGAGCTACATCATCCTCAACCAGACGGGCGCCAAGTCCAACCGCGACGTAGAACACAACGGACTCACGCTCAACGCTGTCGGCAACGGCACGCGCATCGAGAACCTCTACATCGCCAACGGCGGCGACGACGCCATCGAATTCTTCGGCGGAACAGTCAACGTCTCCAACCTGCTCGCCGTAGACTGCGAGGACGACTGCTTCGACTTCACACAAGGTTACCGCGGAAAGCTCACGAACGCCTATGCCTATTGGAGCGAGGACTTCACCACCGACGAAGGTGACCCGCGCGGCATCGAGGCAGACGGAAACCTCGACGGAAACTATCCCGAGCAGAACGGACAGTCCGACTTCACCGTCGAGAACGTCACATTCGAGAACCTGTCGACCGCTGACGTCAGCGACGGTCTCCGCAAAAACGCCTGGGACGACATCATCAAAGCCCGCCGCGGCACGAAGCTGACCCTCATCAACGGTCTGGCCATCGGCAACGGCTCGGCCGGAAACGCCGTCGACATGACCGACAGCAAGGGCGACGGACTGGCCTCATCGGTCATCAACCTGACCAACAACCTGAACCTGACCGGCGACGCCATCAACGGCACGGCCGACGTGACCCTCTCG
>HF989195.1 GCA_000431275.1 Prevotella sp. CAG:755
GAAATAATTGCACTTCTATCTTGAAAGTTCAGCCCCAGAAGACGAAAGAGAGGGACACAGATACAAAAAAGGCGGCTACCTCACGGCAGCCGCCTTCATATAAATGCAAGTGTAGATTATTCAGCTTTCTCAGCTTTTTCTTCGGCAGCAGGAGCTGCTTCCTCGGCAGACACTTCCTCTGCTACGGGGGCAGATTCAGCAGCGCCAGCCTTCTTGGAGCGACGCGTACGCGTGGCTTTCTTCTTCGTCTTGGCCATGTTTTCATCATAGTCTACCAACTCGATGAAGCACATGTCAGCACCGTCACTGGCACGGAAACCAGTTTTGATGATGCGCGTGTAGCCTCCGGGACGATCAGCCACCTTTTCAGAGATTTCCTTGAAAAGCTCGGTGACTGCATATTTGTCCTGCAAATAGCTGAACACAACGCGACGCGAATTGGTCGTATCGTTTTTTGATTTCGTAATCAAAGGCTCAACGTACTTTTTCAGCGCCTTTGCCTTTGCCACAGTCGTAGTGATTCTTTTGTGCTTGATCAACGAGCATGCCATATTGGACAACATAGCTGCGCGGTGAGAAGCAGTACGACTCAGGTGGTTGAATTTCTTACCGTGTCTCATGTTTGTTTAATCTTTGTCTAACTTGTATTTTGTTATGTCGGTTCCAAACGACAGATTCAGACTCTCGAGCAAATCATCAAGCTCCGTGAGCGATTTCTTGCCGAAGTTGCGGAACTTCAAGAGGTCGATCTTGTTGTACTGAACGAGGTCGCCGAGGGTTTCCACGTCTGCGGCTTTCAAACAGTTGAGGGCACGAACCGAAAGATTCATGTCGACCAACTTCGTTTTGAGGAGCTGACGCATGTGGAGCACTTCCTCATCAAACTCTTCATTGTCGTTCTCGGCGGAGTCATCCATCGTGATTTTCTCATCAGAGAACAGCATGAAGTGATGAATAAGGATCTTGGCAGCCTCTTTCAACGCTTCCTTCGGGTGAATGGAACCGTCCGTCGTCACTTCGAGAACCAGCTTGTCGTAGTCGGTCTTCTGTTCAACGCGATACGGCTCGACGGTATATTTGACGTTACGGATGGGGGTATAGATGGAATCGATGGGAATGACATTCACATCCGTGCAGAAGTCACGGTTCTCTTCCGCTGGAACATAACCGCGACCCTTATTGATGGTCAAGTCAATCTGCATCGTTGCCTTGGAATCTAAATGGCAAATCACTAATTCAGGATTTAACACTTCAAATCCAGTGAGAAACTTGCCAATATCGCCAGCGCGGAACTCAGTTGCATTTGCGACGGTGATACTGACCTTTTCCGTCTCAAACTCTTCTACGATTTGTTTGAAACGTACTTGTTTTAACTTCAATATAATGTTGGTAACGTCCTCACGCACTCCTTCAACAGAGGCGAACTCATGCTCGACACCAGCGATATGGATGGTGTTGATGGCAAAGCCTTCCAATGAAGACAGAAGGATGCGGCGCAAGGCATTTCCCACCGTGGTGCCGAAACCCGGCTCCAAGGGACGGAACTCAAACTTTCCGTACTTGGAGTCGCTTTCCAGCATGACCACTTTATCAGGTTTTTGAAATGCTAATATCGCCATGAATTTAATTAGTTTTTAGAGTACAACTCGACAATCAACTGCTCCTTGATGTTCTCAGGGATGTCTGCACGCTCGGGCTTGTGCAAGAACTTGCCCGATTTCGTTGCCTCGTCCCATTCGATCCAAGGATATTTGCTGTGATTGAACCCAGCCAGGGCGTCGGCGATGACTTCCAAGGATTTGGACTTTTCACGTACACCTACGATCTGACCCGGCTTAACTGCATAAGAGGCGATATTCACAACTTTTCCGTCTACTACGATGTGCTTGTGGCCGACCAGCTGACGGGCGGCGGCACGTGTGGGGGCAATGCCCAAACGGTATACGACGTTGTCCAAACGGCACTCCAAGTTCTGCAACAGGATTTCACCCGTAATGCCGCTCATGCGTGCAGCCTTCTCAAACATATTGCGGAACTGCTTTTCAAGCACTCCGTAAGTATATTTTGCCTTCTGCTTTTCTGCCAACATGACGCCATACTCAGACGTCTTGCGACGACGGCCGTTCCCGTGCTGTCCGGGAGGGAAGTTACGTCTTGAAAGGACTTTGTCGGGGCCGAAGATAGCCTCGCCAAAACGACGTGCGATTCGAGTTTTGGGACCTATATATCTTGCCATTTTGCTTCTGATTTATACGTTCAACATTATACTCTTCTTCTCTTCGGAGGACGGCAACCATTATGCGGCAGCGGCGTTACGTCGATGATCTCAGTCACCTCGATTCCTGCGCCATGCACCGTACGGATGGCCGACTCACGGCCATTTCCGGGACCCTTGACATAGGCTTTCACCTTGCGCAGGCCCAAATCATAAGCAACCTTGGCACAATCCTGAGCTGCCATCTGTGCGGCATAGGGAGTGTTCTTCTTTGAACCGCGGAAACCCATCTTGCCGGCCGAAGACCAAGAGATTATCTGTCCCTCATTGTTGGCCAACGATACGATGATATTATTGAAAGAGCTATGAACGTGCAACTGACCGACCGCACTAACTTTTACGTTGCGCTTCTTTGTTGCGGCTGATTTCTTTGCCATATCCTTACTTATTATTTAGTAGCTTTCTTCTTGTTTGCAACAGTCTTCTTCTTACCCTTCCTCGTACGGGCATTGTTCTTTGTGCTTTGGCCACGAACCGGAAGTCCGATACGATGGCGGACACCACGGTAGCAACCAATGTCCATCAGGCGCTTGATGTTCAGCTGGATTTCTGAACGCAAGTCACCCTCTACCTTATACCCGTCGGCGATGGCGGCACGGATGCTGGCAGCCTGGTCGTCAGTCCAATCTTTCACTTTAATGCCTTTATCGACGCCTGCTTTCTCCAAGATTTTAAGAGAACTGCTGCGACCGATACCGAAAATATAGGTCAAAGCTATTTCGCCCCGCTTGTTCTGAGGCAAATCTACACCTGCAATTCTTATAGCCATAATCGTTTACTTTTACGAATGAATTAATTTAACCTTGGCGCATCTTGAACTTGGGATTCTTCTTATTAATGACGAACAGGCGCCCTTTGCGGCGAACTATCTTGCAATCTGCGCTGCGTTTTTTTAATGATGCTCTCGTTTTCATATATCTTTTTTATTTGTATCTAAACACTATTCTTCCTTTTGACAGATCGTACGGGCTCATTTCTACCTTTACCTTGTCACCGGGCAGAATCTTTATGTAATGCATTCGCATCTTCCCGGAAATGTGGGCCGTTATCTCGTGTCCATTTTCCAGTTCGACGCGGAACATCGCATTACTCAAAGCCTCCACGATCGTTCCATCTTGTTCTATTGCTGCTTGTTTAGCCATTCTGTCTGCTCAATTCTTGTTCAATTATTTCAAACGACGAAAGGATATCCGCCTTCCCATGATGCAACGCGATGGTGTGTTCATAGTGAGCGGCCGGTTTATGATCCAACGTGACAGCCCCCCAACGATCCGGCAAAAGCCCTACGGCATATCTGCCCTGCGTAATCATTGGTTCGATTGCTATGCACATGCCGTTCTTCAACAGCACACCATTTCCACGGCGGCCATAATTAGGAACAGCTGGATCTTCATGCATGGAACGTCCGATTCCATGTCCGACGAACTCCCGGACGACTCCAAAGCCTTTCGCTTGGCAATGTCGCTGGACGGCATCGCCGATGTCGCCGATCCGGTGACCGGGGATGGCTTGCTCTATCCCTTTGTAGAGAGCTTCCTTGGTGGTATCCAGAAGTAGCTTCACTTCTTCGGAAACCTCGCCTACGCAGAACGTGTAGCAAGAATCTCCGTTAAAACCTTCCAGCTCCACTCCGCAATCGATAGAGACTATGTCTCCGCCCTTCAACGGCTCGTCGTTAGGAATGCCATGCACGACAACCTCATTGACAGAAGTGCAAATCGACGCCGGGAACTCTGGCCCGTAAGGATTGGGAAATCCTTTGAAAGTCGGCTTTGCGCCATGGTCACGAATGAATGTCTCAGCAAGGCGATCCAACTCGCTCGTCGTACAACCCGGAGCTATATGCTTTGCCAACTCTGCCAGCGTTCGGCTGACCAAGAGGTTAGCATTACGCATCAACTCTATTTCGTCGTCTGTTTTAAGGTATATCATTGCGGATTAATACGCAGAAACACCTCCTGAATGAGAACGCACACGGCCAGATCTCAGCAAGCCATCGTAGTGACGGACTAACAAATGGCTCTCAATCTGCTGCAACGTATCCAGAACGACACCAACCAGGATCAGCAATGACGTGCCGCCGAAGAACTGGGCAAAGCCCTGCTTCACTCCGAACAAGCCTGCAACAGCAGGTAAGATGGCAATCAAAGCGATGAACAAAGAGCCGGGGAGCGTGATGCGCGTCATGACATTGTCAAGATAGTCAGCGGTCGGTTTACCCGGCTTAATACCAGGAATAAAGCCGTTGTTGCGCTTCATATCCTCTGCCATCTGAACGGGGTTGAGCGTTATGGCGGTATAGAAATACGTAAACGCTACGATCAAGATGACAAAGACTACGTTATACAACACACTCGTATGATCCATGAACTGGCTCAGGAACCATGTGCTGTTTGCTCCGGCATACTGCGCCATTGTCAAGGGGATGAACATGATAGCCTGCGCAAAGATGATGGGCATCACATTAGCCGCAAAAAGTTTCAGCGGGATGTACTGCCGCGCACCTCCGTACTGTTTCCCGCCTTCTACACGCTTCGCATATTGCACGGGAACCTTACGGGTTGCCTTTACCAACATGATTGCCAAAGCCATCACAAACAACAGAGCGACCATCTCCAATATCCATTTCACGAGGCCGCCACCTTCGACGCCGGTCAAATAAGACGCGACGTCCTCAATGATGGCGGAAGGCATACGCGCAATGATACCGACCATAATGATCAGCGATACACCATTGCCTATACCCTTATCCGTGATACGCTCTCCCAACCAAAGCACAAACATGCTGCCGGCCGCAAGGATGATGGTAGAACTCAGCATGAAGCCAAAGCCATCACCTACCAAGAACGCGCCAGAACCAGCCGTCTGATGCTGCAGGTTGATCAAGTAGGTCGGAGCTTGGAAAAGCAGGATGGCGATTGTCAGGTAACGCGTATACTGATTGATTTTCCGACGGCCACTCTCTCCCTCGCGCTGCATTTTCTGGAAATAGGGCACTGCCACCGCCAACAACTGAATGACTATCGAGGCGGAAATGTAAGGCATGATTCCCAATGCAAAAATCGAGGCATTCGAGAAAGCACCTCCGGAGAACATGTTCAGCAACGACATCAGACCTTCGCTGGTCTGCGCTTGGAGTTGCTCCAATCTGCTGGGATCGATGCCAGGCAGGACGACGAACGAGCCGAAACGGTATATCGCGACAAAAAGGAGGGTGATGAGGATTCGCGTCCGCAAATCCTCAATCCTCCAAATGTTCTTGATTGTTTCGATTAACTTCTTCATCGTTGAAGTTTTAGAGCGTTATCGCTTTTCCGCCACATGCTTCGATGGCAGCTGCGGCCGTTTTAGAAAAAGCATTCGCTTCAACTTCCACTTTGGCCGTAAGCGTCCCGTTGCCCAAAACTTTTACCAAATCGTTGCGCGATACGAGACCGGCTGCACGGAGATCTTCCAATGTGATTTTCTCCAGCTGCTTGGTTTCTGCAATTTTCTGGATTGCATCAAGCCCGACAGGCACATACTCTACACGATTGATATTCTTGAAACCGAATTTAGGCAGACGGCGCTGCAAAGGCATCTGACCGCCTTCGAAACCGATCTTTTTCTTATAGCCAGAACGCTGCTTGGCACCTTTGTGGCCGCGCGTTGACGTTCCTCCCATACCGGAACCCGGACCACGACCGATTCTCTTTCGGCTCGAAACAGAACCGCAGGCAGGTTTTAATGTATGTAATTTCATGTTGACGCTGTTTTAATCAATGATTACTACGAGGTGGTTCACTTTGTTGACCATGCCGCGGATGGTAGGAGTATCTTCTTTCTCAACCACGCGGTTCAACTTTCTCAAACCCAGCGCGTCCAAGGTTCTTTTCTGATCTTTCGGCGCACCGATACGGCTACGTACTTGCTTAATTTTTATTGTGGCCATGTCTCTCTGATTTAACCTCTAAACACTTTTTCCAACGATACGCCACGGTGTTCTGCAACTGTGTAGGGATCGCGCAGCTCACTCAGCGCAATTAATGTGGCCTTCACAAGATTGTGCGGGTTGGACGAACCCTTTGACTTGGCCAATACATTCTTTATTCCGACGCTTTCAAGAACAGCGCGCATGGCACCGCCAGCAACGACACCCGTACCTTCCGATGCAGGACGGATCATCACCTCAGCTCCTCCGAATTTGGCTGTCTGCTCGTGAGGGATTGTACCTTTCAGCACTGGAACCTTAATCAAATTCTTTTTAGCGGCTTCGACGCCCTTGGCAATCGCGGCTGTAACTTCGCCAGCCTTACCAAGACCTGTGCCGATCACACCCTTTCCGTCACCTACGACTACAATCGCGGCAAAAGTAAAGGTACGACCACCTTTCGTTACTTTCGTGACACGGTTGATAGCAACCAGTCTATCCTTCAGTTCTTCTGTATTTGCACTTACTCTGTTTGCCATAACCATTAGAATTTAAGTCCACCCTTACGAGCGCCCTCTGCAACCTGCTTAACTCTTCCGTGATAAAGATAACCATTACGGTCAAACACTACGGTAGTTATACCTGCTTCAAGAGCTTTCTTTGCAATCAATTCACCGACTTTCTCTGCCTGCTCCTGCTTGGGCATTGTTTCCATCCCAAGTGAAGAGGCTGCTACCAAAGTACGGCCAGCTTCATCGTCGATGACCTGCACGTAGATCTGCTTGTTACTGCGGAAGACAGACATGCGGGGGCGTTCTTGCGTGCCGGATATTTTATTGCGTACGCGATATTTTATTTTTATGCGTCTTTCTACTTTCTTTGTCGTCATAATCTACCTCCTATTTATTTGGCTCCTGCCGATTTACCAGACTTACGACGGATCTGTTCACCTACGAACAGGATACCCTTTCCTTTATACGGCTCAGGCTTGCGGAAAGAACGGATCTTTGCACAAATCATGCCCAACAGTTGCTTGTCACAAGACTCCAACGAAATATACGGGTTCTTGTTTCTTTCACTCTTGGTTTCTACCTTCACCTCAGGAGGAAGCTGGATAAAAATACTATGGGTATAGCCCAAGGCGAATTCTACGAGATTTCCCTGATTGGACACGCGATAACCTACGCCGACCAGTTCCATCTCCTTCTTATAGCCTTCGGATACACCAACGACCATATTGTGCACCAAAGAACGGTAAAGGCCGTGATAAGCTTGTTTCTGCTTAAGATCGACCTCACTGGCTTCATCAATGGTGAACAAGATTTCATTATTTTCAATCGTAACGACAATAGAAGGATCAATAGCTTGGCTTAATTCACCCTTCGGTCCTTTTACGGACACTACATTATCCTTGACAGACACAGTTACGCCTGCAGGAATGTTAACTGGCAACTTACCTATTCTAGACATAATATCCTCCTAATTAGTATATATAACAAAGAACCTCACCTCCGATTTTCAGTTCTGCGGCTTCTTTATCCGTCATGACACCCTTGGAGGTCGAGATAATTGCGATACCCAGACCATTGATCACACTGGGCATTTCGCGGTAGCCGGTATACTTACGCAAACCCGGCTTGGAAACACGTTGCAATGACTTGATTGCGTTAACCTTGCTGGTCGGATGATATTTCAACGCAATCTTGATTGTCCCTTGAGGGCCATCCTCAATAAACTTGTAGTTCAGGATGTAACCTTTGTCAAAAAGGATCTTCGTGATTTCCTTTTTGAGGTTCGAGGCGGGAACCTCTACCACGCGGTGCTTCGCCATAATGGCATTACGCAACCGCGTCAAGTAATCTGCTATTGGATCTGTCATATTTATTGATTTAATTAATCGGGACACCCCGACAATATTAAACTTCTTTCCTTACCAACTGGCTTTCTTCACACCGGGAATCAAACCGGCCGAAGCCATCTCACGGAACTGGATACGCGACAAGCCGAAAAGGCGAATATAACCTTTGGGACGTCCCGTCAACTTGCAACGGTTGTGCAGACGGATCGGATTCGCATTCTTGGGAATAGACTGCAGTTTACGCGCAGCTTCATAAGCTGCCACTGGATCCTCGGAGGTCCTGATTATTTCCTTGAGTTCAGCACGCTTAGCGGCGTATTTCGCAACCAACTTGGCCCGCTTTACCTCGCGAGCTTTCATAGATTCCTTTGCCATATCTTATCAATTGCTTTTCTCGTTCTTAAAAGGCAGACCGAACTCTTTCAAGAGGGCATACCCTTCCTCGTCAGTCTTTGCCGTGGTTACGAACGTAATGTTCATACCGAGCAGGCGGTCGATCGAGTCAATGTTAATCTCAGGGAAGATAATCTGCTCCTGAATACCTAAGGTGTAGTTTCCACGACCATCGAACTTGCTTTCAATTCCCTTGAAGTCGCGGATTCGGGGCAATGCCACGCGAACGAGCTTTTCCAAGAATTCATACATCCGTTCACGGCGCAAGGTAACCATCACACCGATCGGCATCTTCTTACGCAACTTGAAGCTTGCCACGTCTTTCTTTGAAAGCGTTGCTACTGCCTTTTGGCCGGAAATGGCCGAGATTTCATTGATTGCTACCTCAATGATTTTTTTATCCTGGGTAGCTACGCCCAAACCTTGATTGATGACAATCTTGGTCAGCGCGGGGATCTGCATCGGCGACTTGTAGTTGAATTGTTTCATCAACGCCGGAGCGATGCGATCACTATATTCTTTTTTAAGATTCGCTGTATTCACCATTACTTGATCTCCTCACCAGATTTTTTTGCGTAACGAACGGAAACTCCCTCATCATTCTTGCGACGGCCAATGCGCGTCGGTTTTCCTGTCTTGGGATCCAGCACATTCAAATTTGAAATATGGATTGATGCTTCTTGGCGTACGATTCCTCCCTGAGGATTCTGTGCAGAAGGCTTCTGGCTCTTCGAAACCATATTAATGCCTTCGACAATCGCGCGCTGCTTGTCGACAAAGACTTTGAGCACCTTGCCCGTCTTTCCACGGTCCTTGCCTGTATTTACAAAAACCGTATCACCTTTCTTTATATGTAACTTGCAACTCATTTCTGTCTTCTTTTTACACAGATTAAAGAACCTCAGGTGCCAAAGAAACGACCTTCATGTTCACTGCGCGCAACTCGCGGGCTACCGGGCCGAAAATACGGCTACCACGCAATTCGCCCGCATTGTTAAGCAGCACACATGCGTTGTCATCAAAACGGATATACGAGCCATCGGCGCGACGAATTTCCTTCTTGGTTCTAACAATCAGGGCCTTCGATACCGCACCTTTCTTGATATCACTTGACGGAATAACGTTCTTCACTGATACTACGATGATGTCGCCGACAGAGGCATAGCGACGTCTCGTACCACCAAGCACACGAATGCACAAGGCCTCACGAGCACCGCTGTTGTCAGCCACAGTCAATCTGGATTCTGTCTGTATCATAACTTACTTAGCTTTCTCTACAATTTCTACGACTCTCCAACGCTTGGTTTTGCTCAAAGGACGAGTCTCCATTATTAAAACCGTATCTCCTACGTTACACTCATTCTTCTCGTCGTGCACGTGGTACTTCTTCGTTTTCGAAACGAATTTACCATAGATAGGGTGCTTTTCCTTAAATTGTGAAGCCACAACGATAGTTTTGTCCATCTTGTTGCTCGTCACAACACCCTGTCTGGTTTTGCGTAAATTTCTTACTTCTGCCATCACTCGTGATTATTTTTTGAGCTCGCGCTCACGTAACACAGTACGCATCTTTGCGATCGTCCGACGCAAATCCTTAATTTCAGCCGTATTAGCTAATGGAGAGATGCTGTGGTTCAACTTCATCTGTTGGTACTTAGCCACCTCTGTTTCGAGACGTTCGGCCAGTTCGTTTTCAGGAATCTCTCGTATTGCTCCTATCTTCATAACTAAGCATTTTTATCATAATCAGGGCGCACAATGAACTTCGTCGTCACTGGAAGCTTCTGCGCAGCCAAGCGCAAGGCCTCCTTGGCAACTTCGTAAGACACGCCTTCAACTTCGAAAATCACACGTCCGGGAGTAATCGGAAACACATACCCTACGGGGTCACCCTTACCTTTACCCATACGAACGTCAGCAGGCTTCTTCGTAATCGGTTTGTCGGGGAAAATTCGAATCCAGATTTGTCCTTCACGCTGCATGTAACGCGTTACAGCCACACGGGCAGCCTCTATCTGGCGTCCGGTCAGCCAATGCGTTTCAAGGCTTTTGATACCAAAAGTACCGAAAGCCAATTGGTTGCCGCGCTGGGCGTTGCCTTTGCAGCGGCCTTTCTGCGGTCTTCTATATTTTGTTCTCTTCGGTTGTAACATAGTTGTCAGTCCTCTTGTTATCTATTACTATTTCTCTTTCCGCGGAACCGACGGCCTCCCTCACGGAAACCACCGTTGGGGCGCGACGCGTCTTTCTCGGCGTAATAGTTAGGTGTCAAGTCACGCTTACCGTAAACCTCGCCACGGCAAATCCACACCTTGATGCCCAGCAAGCCGACCTTGGTCAATGCTTCTGTCTGGCAATAATCGATGTCGGCGCGGAACGTGTGAAGCGGCGTGCGTCCTTCCTTGAACATCTCTTTCCGGGCCATTTCCGCACCATTCAGACGACCAGAAATCTGGACTTTTATGCCTTCTGCTCCCATTCGCATGGCGTTGGCAATGGCCATCTTGATAGCACGGCGGTAGGCAATTTTGCCTTCTACCTGACGAGCTATGCTCTTACCTACGATATTGGCATCCAAATCAGGCTTCTTAATTTCAAAGATATTGATTTGTACGTCCTTCTCGGTGAGTTTCTTCAACTCCTCTTTCAGTTTATCAACGTCTTTTCCGCCCTTGCCAATGATCAATCCCGGGCGCGAGGTGCAGATCGTGATAGTAATCAATTTCGGAGTACGCTCAATCACGATGCGAGAGACGCTCGCACGGCTCAGTCGAGCATCGAGATATTTACGGATTTTACTGTCTTCGAGAATGTTGTCTGCGAAGTTTGAGCCTCCGAACCAGCTGGAATCCCAGCCGCGAATTATACCAAGACGGTTGCTTATCGGGTTAACTTTCTGTCCCATACTTCTTTTTAATTAGTCATTAGCCTTAGTTCCGACGAAGATGGTAACATGATTCGAGCGCTTGCGGATTCTGTATCCCCGGCCTTGGGGTGCAGGTCTCATGCGCTTCAAAGTTACGCCCTCATCAACATAGATTTTGGTGACATAGAGCTCACCTTCTTCTGCCTTACGTTCGTTTTTCTGTTCCCAGTTTGCAATGGCCGACTTCAGAAGTTTCTCAACTTTCTCCGAAGCAGCTTTCTTTGAGAACTTCAAGGTTCCCAATGCTCTGTTCACTTCCATGCCGCGAATCAGATCTACGACGTAGCGCATCTTCCGAGGGGAAGAAGGCACTCCTTGCAGTTTTGCAAAGTACTGCGTCTTCTTGGCTTCTTTTCTTTTTTCAGCGGCTATTCTTTTTCTTGCTCCCATTATTTTCTTTCATTTATCGGGTAGTACCTGCTTATTTCTTCTTGTTGCCAGCATGGCCTCCGAACTTACGAGTGGGTGCGAATTCACCCAACTTGTGTCCGACCATATTTTCTGTCACATAAACAGGAATAAACTTGTTTCCGTTATGCACGGCTATCGTATGTCCCACAAAATCGGGGGATATCATTGACGCTCTTGCCCATGTCTTAACGACGTTCTTTTTACCGCTTTCATTCATGGCCAAGATTTTCTTTTCCAGAGAAACAGCGATATACGGACCTTTCTTTAATGAACGACTCATAAATAATTATTCTCTTGTATATACTACTTGTTAGCTCTTTCGATTATGTACTTGCTCGACTGCTTCTTAGGCGATCTTGTCTTCAGACCCTTTGCATACAAGCCAGTACGTGAACGCGGGTGACCTCCGCTCTGGCGGCCTTCGCCACCACCCATCGGGTGATCTACCGGGTTCATCACGACACCGCGGTTATGCGGGCGGCGGCCCAACCAGCGCGAGCGGCCGGCCTTACCGGAGCTTTCCAACGCATGGTCCGAATTTCCCACGGCGCCAACAGTAGCCTTGCAGGCACTGAGGATCTGACGGGTCTCACCTGAAGGCAGCTTGACTACACAATACTTACCTTCACGCGAAGTAAGCTGCGCGAAGTTACCAGCGGAACGGACAAGCAATGCGCCTTGTCCCGGACGGAGCTCGATGTTGTGAATCACCGTACCTACAGGAATAAACTGCAAGGGAAGAGCATTTCCAATTTCAGGGCTTGCATCGGGGCCCGACATCAAACGGTCTCCCACTTTCAAGCCATTCGGCGCAATAATGTAGCGCTTTTCGCCATCTGCATAAAAGAGAAGGGCTATACGAGCCGAACGGTTCGGATCATACTCGATTGTCTTCACGACTGCGGGTATACCATCCTTCTCACGCTTAAAGTCAATCAGACGAAATTTACGCTTATGACCACCACCAAGGTAGCGCATGGTCATTTTGCCGTCATTATTACGTCCGCCCGTAGAACGTTTTCCGACTACGAGCGACTTTTCTGGCACGGATGCAGTAATTTCTTCGAATGTGCCAATAATCTTGTGTCTTTGCCCCGGCGTTGTGGGCTTAAATTTACGTACTGCCATTATTACAAATTGCTATAGAAATCTATCGTGTCTCCTTCTTTCAGGGTCACTACGGCTTTTTTATAACGGTTTGTCCGGCCACGAACCATACCAGATTTCGTATACCTGGACTTGTTCTTACCGGCATACACCATCGTGTTCACATCTACGACGGTGACATTGTACAGCGCCTCTACCTCTGCCTTGATCTGCAGCTTATTTGCGCTAGGATCCACGATGAAGCCGAATTTATTCAGCTTCTCCGTGATACCCGTCATCTTTTCTGTAACCAAAGGTTTAATTATGCAGCTCATGTTTCTTGCCGTTTTTACTTGTTTAAGATAGACGTGATCATGCCGAGCGACTTTTCAGTCACCAACAAAACGCCTGCATTGAGCACGTTATACGTATTCAAATTAGACGCAATGGTTACGTTCGCACTTTGGATATTGCGAGCTGACAAAATTACATTTTTATCAGTTTCGGGCAAAACGAGCAGGACTTTTTTATCCGATACTTTTAGATTATTAACAATAGCGATAAAATCTTTCGTCTTCGGAGCCTCCAAAGTGAAGTCTTCGAGAATAACAAGCGCATCCTCACGGACTTTATAGCTCAGCGCGCTCTTGCGGGCCAGAGCGTTCACTTTCTTGTTCAGCTTAAAGCGATAATCGCGAGGTTTGGGGCCGAATACTCGGGCACCACCGACCAACAGGGGCGAATTGATATCACCACGACGGGCACCGCCGCCACCTTTCTGACGACCGAGCTTGCGGGTTGATCCACTGATTTCGCTTCTTTCTTTCGACTTCGCAGTTCCTTGGCGCTGTGCAGCCAGATAGTGCTTGACGGCCAGGTAGATTACATGATCATTCGGCTCAATGCCAAAGACAGACTCATCCAGGGTTACCTTCTTACCGGTATCTTCACCCTTTATATTATATACACTAACCTCCATCACTTCTCGACTATAACAATTGAACCATTGCAACCGGGAACAGAACCCTTTATCAAAAGGATGTTATGCTCGGGTATTACTTTTACAACTTTCAGATTCTGTACCGTCACACGGTCGCCACCCATCTGGCCACCCATGCGGGTACCTTTGAACACCTTGGCAGGGTACGAACATGCACCGATAGAACCGGGCTTACGCTGACGGTCGTCCTGACCGTGCGTCGACTGTCCGACACCGCCGAAACCATGGCGTTTCATTACACCTTGGAAACCTTTTCCTTTTGACGTCCCTACAACATCCACATAGGCGGCGTCATTGAACAATTCCACGGTGAGCGTATCACCGAGGTTCAACTCTTGTTCGAAACCTGAGAACTCGGCCAAGTATCTCTTGGGGGTAACTCCAGCTTTCTTAAAGTGTCCTTTCAACGGAGCGGACGTGTTCTTTTCTTTTGCGTCCTTGAAGCCGACCTGTACAGCTTCATAGCCGTCCGTTTCTACACTTTTCACCTGAGTTACCACACAAGGACCAACTTCGATAACAGTGCATGGTATGTTCTTACCCTCGGCACTGAATACGGATGTCATTCCGATTTTCTTTCCTAATAATCCTGGCATTTCAGTTTACTTTGTGGTTTACTATACTTTTATCTCTACATCAACGCCACACGGCAACTCGAGCTTCATCAGCGCGTCTACCGTCTTAGCCGTTGAACTATAAATATCGATCAAACGCTTGTAGGTTGAAATCTCAAACTGTTCACGCGACTTCTTGTTCACGAACGTACTGCGGTTAACCGTGATGATGCGTTTACGCGTAGGCAAGGGGATAGGACCACTCACAATGGCACCTGTGGCCTTGACATTCTTCACAATCTTCTCTGCGGACTTCTCCACCAGACTGTGATCGTAGGACTTCAACTTGATACGAATTTTTTGACTCATTGCTATACTTGTTATTTTCCTTGTAAGGTGCAAGGCTAAGAGTCATTCGTTAGCCTTGCACCGTTATTATTATTGCTGTTTCTGCTGCTTACTTGATCAAATCCACTCGGCCTTTCACTTCTTCGAGCACAGCCTTGGCGATCGAGCTCGAAAGCGGAGCATGGTGATCATACTGCATGGACGAGGTGGCACGTCCGGAAGTAATCGTTCGCAGTGCGGTCACATAACCGAACATCTCCGAGAGAGGAACCTCGGCTTTCACGATACGTGCACCGCTACGGCTGCTCTCCATGCCTTCTACCTGACCACGGCGTTTGTTCAAGTCGCCGATCACATCACCCATATTTTCTTCGGGCGTCACCACTTCGAGCTTCATAATCGGTTCGAGGAGGACGGGGCCAGCCTGGGCGCAAGCGTTCTTGTAGGCTTGGAGCGCACAGATTTCGAACGAAAGCTGGTCGGAGTCAACGGGGTGGAACGAACCGTCGAGCAATTCGACTTTCAAGCTATCCATCGGGTAGCCACCAAGGATACCATTCTTCATGGCGTTCTCAAAACCTTTCTGCACGGAGGGAATGAATTCCTTGGGGATGTTACCGCCAGTCACCTTATTGACAAACTGCAAGCCTGTTCCTTCGAAGTCGTCATCGACCGGACCAACGTTCACGATAATGTCAGCGAACTTACCGCGACCGCCCGACTGCTTCTTGTAGACTTCACGGAGGTTGACAGTCTTCGTAATGGCTTCCTTATAGTTAACCTGGGGCTTTCCTTGGTTACATTCTACCTTGAACTCACGTTTCAGACGGTCGATAATAATATCCAAGTGGAGCTCACCCATACCGGAAATCACGGTCTGTCCGGATTGCTCGTCGGTATGAACGGTGAAAGTCGGGTCTTCCTCTGCCAACTTAGCCAGACCGTTGGAGAGTTTGTCCATATCTTTCTGCGTCTTAGGCTCAACAGCGATACCAATAACAGGATCGGGGAAGTCCATGGATTCCAGCACAATCGGTGCATCTTCGTCACAAAGCGTGTCACCTGTACGGATGTCCTTGAAACCTACTCCGGCGCCGATATCACCGGCCGATATCACCTCTACGGGATTCTGGTGATTGGAGTGCATCTGGAACAGACGTGAAACACGTTCCTTTTTGCCCGAACGCACGTTGTACACATATGAGCCAGCTTCGACTTTACCAGAATACACACGGAAGAAGGTCAGACGACCTACGTAAGGGTCGGTAGCGATTTTGAACGCCAGAGCCGACGTCTTCTCGTCTTCGCTGGGCTTGCGATCCTCCTCTTCACCTGTATCCGGATTCTTACCGATCACATTGGGCGTATCCAGAGGAGAGGGAAGGAACATGCAGACATAGTCAAGCAGCGTCTGCACGCCCTTGTTCTTGAAAGAAGAGCCACAGCACATCGGAGTGATGGCCATCGACAAGGTTCCTTTGCGGATAGCTGCGATGATTTCTTCCTCCGTAATCGTAGCGGGATCATCGAAGAATTTTTCCATCAGAGCGTCGTCACACTCTGCGGCGGTCTCGAGCATCTTCATGCGCCACTCTTCGGCCTCAGCCTGCAAGTTGGCCGGGATTTCCTCTACGGAATACTCAGCGCCCATTGTTTCATCGTGCCAAAGGATCGCCTTCATCTTGATGAGGTCGACTACGCCCTTGAAGTTTTCTTCTGCGCCGATGGGAATGTTGATAGGACACGGATTTGCACCCAAGACATCCTTCATCTGACGAACAACTTCAAAGAAGTCAGCGCCCGAGCGGTCCATCTTGTTCACGTAACCCATACGGGGCACATTGTATTTGTCAGCCTGACGCCATACGGTTTCAGACTGCGGCTCTACGCCACCCACGGCACAATAGGTAGCCACAGCTCCGTCAAGCACACGGAGCGAGCGTTCCACCTCAGCTGTAAAATCGACGTGTCCCGGAGTGTCAATCAGGTTAATCTTATACTGTTTGCCATTCCAGTTCCAATAGGTTGTTGTAGCAGCAGAAGTAATCGTAATACCGCGCTCCTGTTCCTGGGCCATCCAGTCCATCGTGGCGGCACCTTCGTGCACCTCACCTATCTTGTGCGTCTTACCCGTATAGAAAAGGATACGCTCCGACGTGGTTGTCTTACCGGCGTCGATATGCGCCATAATTCCGATGTTACGGGTCAAATGTAAATCGTGCTTTGCCATTATCGCTGAATTTTTTAGAATCTAAAATGAGCGAATGCGCGGTTAGCCTCTGCCATGCGGTGCATATCCTCCTTACGTTTGAACGCACCACCCTGTTCGTTGTAGGCATCCATGATCTCCGCAGCAAGTTTGTCGGCCATCGTCTTTCCGCCACGCTTGCGGGCATAGGCAATCAGGTTCTTCATCGACACAGACTCTTTACGGTCCGGACGGATTTCGGTAGGAACCTGAAACGTGGCACCACCCACACGGCGTGATTTAACTTCGACCTGCGGTGTCACCTTATCCAATGCAGTTTTCCAGATTTCGAGAGCAGGCTTCTCTTCGCTCTTCATCTTTTCACCGACAATCTCCAACGCCTTGTAGAAGATTTCATAAGACAGGCTCTTTTTACCATCATACATAAGATGGTTTACAAACTTAGAGACCTTCTGGTCGCCATACACGGGATCCGGGAGGATCTGACGCTTTTTTGGTTTAGCTTTTCTCATTTCTTGTTTTCTGAATTATCAGGCTGCATCACTGTTCTTCAACCCTTCTGCAAGGATTTACTCAACCTTTCAGCAAACCGCGTTTGAATGGTTTCTATTATTTCTTTCCTGCTTTGGGGCGCTTGGCACCATATTTCGAACGGCGCTGCGTGCGGTTAGCCACACCAGCCGTATCCAACGTACCACGCACGATATGATAACGCACACCAGGAAGGTCCTTCACACGACCGCCACGAACAAGTACAATCGAGTGTTCCTGCAAGTTGTGGCCTTCACCGGGAATATAAGAGTTCACCTCCTTCGAATTGGTCAGACGAACACGGGCCACCTTACGCATAGCCGAGTTAGGCTTCTTAGGAGTTGTGGTATACACGCGGACACAAACGCCGCGACGTTGCGGACAATTGTCCAAGGCAGGAGACTTGCTTTTTCCGGCAGCAACCTCACGCCCTTTTCTAACTAACTGTTGAATAGTTGGCATTTCTGTAATTTTTTGATTTTATATTTATTTTATTCGATTCTGACGTTGACGAGAGTGCATACTACACCACTCGGGCTGCAAAGGTACAAAGTTTTCTTGAAATGCACAAGGTATCAATCACTTAATTATTTCGTCACAACATTTTCTCTATCCGACCATACCAAACTACACATATATAATATATAATAGGCGGGATGAAAACCGGATTACGGATTCCATCCCGCCTATTATTCAGGCCCTTCGCGTTGAGAAATCAAGCGTTGCCTTCGGGAGCGCCGAAAGGCGTAGCCGTACGGCCACCGTTTCCGCTGCCAGGTAGGTTGATCGGGCCGAAAGCCTTTTCATACTTCGCAATGTTATCCTGCAAAGCAAACAGCAGGCGTTTGGCATGTTCCGGGGCCAAGACGATACGCGACTTCACGTTAGCCTTGGGCACGCCGGGAAGCACGCGGATAAAGTCCATCACGACCTCAGCACTTGAATGGGTAATAATGGCCAAGTTTGCATAGATACCTTCGGCCACTTCCGGGCTCAATTCAATTTGGAGCTGTCCGCCGTTGTTCTGATTCTGATTGTTGTTTTCCATTTTAGTGGTTCCTTTTTTATATTTGTGGATAAAACTACGTCTCACGCGATATTTGCGATACAAAAATACTTGATTTGTCCGAAATCCCCAAATTGTTTGGTCTATAAGTAGACAAACTCAGATAATTAACCTTTATTTTTTATCAGAATAACCAACGTAACAGATTTCTCCATATCTTTGTCGTGAATTAGTTTGCAGTTGAACTAAATTAAAACGTGAGAGTTATCTTCTGCATCATATTAACCAACAAAAAAGTGAAAGAAAGGACTATGAAGAAAACTTTACTTTTGGCCGTGCTAAGCGCCGGCATGTTAACAGCCAATGCCCAAGTCACCGACGCGGGCACAAAGTTCACCGACAACTGGTCGGTGGGTATTAATGCCGGAGGCGTAACAACCATGCACGCACACTATGCGTTCTGGAAGCACATGCGCCCGGTTGTAGGTCTGCAAATCAACAAAGACTTCACGCCGACCTTGGGTATGACCCTCGAAGGCAACGCCTCCATCAACACGTCGAACAGCCCGACAGCTTTCGACGCCACAAATGTCAGCCTTTTGGGCCGCGTCAACCTGATGAACCTCTTCGCAGGCTATAAAGGCCAGCCGCGCCTCTTCGAAATGGAAGCCGTCGGCGGTTTCGGATGGTTGCACTACTATGGCCACGGCTGGGACTACTATCCTGCCAACTACGACACCGACGCCTGGACCATGAAGCTCGGTTTGAACTTCGACTTCAACGTAGGCGAAAAGAAAGCATGGACCATTCAGCTGAAACCGGCCGTCATCTACAACCTCAGCGGTATCGGTTACGAAAGCAACCGTGGCGTGATGAACCCGGGCTCCCTCAGCCGCAACTCCGCCATGTTTGAGTTGACCGCAGGCGTAGTTTACCACTTCAAGAACAGCAACGGCACGCACAGCTTCGCCAACATCCGTCCGTATGATCAGGCCGAAGTCGACGCCCTCAACTCGCAGATCAACGCTCTCCGCTCGGAAGTTGGTCAGAAGAACGACGAACTTAACCGCCTGCAGGGTGAGAACCGTCAGCTGCAGCGCGACCTCAACGACTGCCGCAACAAGAAGGTAGAGGCTCCCAAGGCTGTCGGCGCAGAAGCAGTTGTTTCCTTCCAGCAAGGCAAGTCGACTGTCATGTCTACTCAAATGGCCAGCATTGAGCGCATCGCTACCTACATGAAGAACAATCCGGACACGAAAGTCGTAATCACCGGTTATGCTTCGCCCGAAGGCAGCAAGTCGTGGAACAAACGCCTGTCGCAGAAACGTGCAGACGCCGTGAAGAAGATCCTCGTCAAGAAGTATGACATCGACGCCAGCCGCATCACTGCTGAGGGCAAGGGCGTAGGCAGCATCTTCTCGAATCCGTCGTGGAACCGCGTCAGCATCTGCACCGTAGAATAAAGGCAGACGTGCAAACTCTCACTCAACAAAGATGGCCTCTCCACGAGGGAGGTCATCTTTATTGTTTCATACCACATCGCTATAATTTTTCAAAAGACAACAAATGAAGAAAACAGTCTTGCTGTCGCTCCTCAGTCTGGCGACACTCGCGATGGCCGCGCAACCGCCTCATAGAGGAGGGCAACGCCACAGAGGCACTCCGCTCTACGAACCCCGCACCGAGGTTCAGAAAGCCATCCTCACACCCCGCTTCACGGACAACTGGTCCATCACCCTCAACGGCGGCATCGTCAGCCCGCTGACCCACCACGCCTTCTGGGCCAACACCCGCCCAGCCGTAGGCGTCGCCCTTGGGAAACAAGTCACGCCGGTCTTCGGATTCGACATCGAAAGCCTCTGGACCATCAATACCTCCGAAAGCAAAACCGCATTCGACGCCTCTAACCTCAGCCTCCTCGGCCGCGTCAACCTCATGAACCTCTTCGGAGGTTACCTCGGCGATCCCCGCATATTCGAAATCGAAGCCGTCGCAGGCGCCGGATGGCTCCATTACTACTTCGCCAATGCGGACGACGTCAACGGATGGTCCACGAAAGCCGGACTCAACTTCAACTTCAACCTCGGCCTCGACAACGCATGGACCATTGCCATCAAGCCCGCCATCGTATGGAACATGGACGGCACCGACGGCATCAACAGCCGCACAAACTTCGGCCACAGCCACTATGACATCAACCATGCCAATTTCGAACTGACCGCCGGCTTCACCTACCACTTCCAGTGCAGCAACGGCAGTCATCACTTCACCATTGTGCGGCCCTACGATTACAGCGAAGTCGACGGACTCAACGCCAAGGTGAACGACATGCGCCGCACCCTCCGCGAAAAAGACGAACAACTCGGCCACGCCAACCGCCGCATCGACGCCCTCAGCCAAGAGGTGAAGACCCTGCGCGAGCGCAAACCCGTCGTACAGACCACTACCATCACACAGACGCGAGAGAAACTCGAATCAGTCATTACCTTCCGCCAAGGTAAATCCGTTGTCGACGCTTCCCAGCTGCCCAACGTAGAACGCGTCGCCACCTACCTGCGCAACCACCCCGCCGCACGCGTCGTCATCAAAGGCTATGCCTCGCCCGAAGGCTCCGCCGAAATCAACGCCAAAATCGCCCAGTCGCGTGCCGAAGCCGTCGAGAAAATCCTCGTGAACAAATACCACATCGCCGCCGACCGCATCACCGCCGAGGGCCAAGGCGTCGGCGACATGTTCAGCGAGCCCGACTGGAACCGCGTCAGCATCTGCACCATCGACGACAAGTCGCGTTGACCCATCCGGTCGCTCATCCCACACAACGGGAACCGCTCCTCGCAAGGCGGTTCCCGTTTTTTTGTCCCCGCCCCAACCGCCGCAATGCAACAGACGCACCGTAGGGGCGACATTCATGTCGCCCGGAACACCGTCGCTTGGAACACCGCCGCCCGGAACACCGCCGCCC
>HF989196.1 GCA_000431275.1 Prevotella sp. CAG:755
GAGCGTGCGCCACACCTGGGGGGTGATGACCGTGCCGCCGACGCGCACGGGGAGCACGGCGTGGGGATGGAGGATGCGCTTGAACTCGCCGGACGCCAGCTTCACGAGGGTCAGCAGGCGGATACACTTGAAGCCGCCCGTGGTGCTCCCCGCGCACGCGCCGACGGCCATGACGAACAGGATGAGCAGCGTGGTGAATGCGGGCCACTGCATGAAGTCGTAGGAGGCAAAGCCCGTGGTCGACTGGCAGGAGACGACGTGGAAGGCGGCCTCGCGCACGGCACGCTCCAAGGGGTAGCCGCACGAGAAATAGAGCGTGGCGGCAATGACGGCGGAGGCGCCCACACACAAGAGGGTGAAGCAGCGCAGCTCGCCGTCGCGCCACACCTCGCGCAGCCGGCCCTTGATGAGCAGGAGGTAAAGGAGGGTGAAGTTGATGCTCGACACGAACATAAAGGCCAGCTCCACATATTCCACCGCGCTCGACCGGAACCAGGCGATGCCGTCTTGGTGTGTCGAGAAGCCGCCCGTGGCAGTCGTCGACATGGCGTGGTTCACCGCATCGAACGGCCCCATGCCCGCCAGCCAGAGGCTGACGGCACAGGCAGTGGTCAAGACCAGATAGACGCCCCAGAGCCACTGCGCCGTGGTACGGATGCGCGGATGGAGCTTGCCGAGCTTCATGCCCGTGGCTTCGGCCGAAAAGAGTTTCAGGTCGCCCATGCCGACGGTCGGCAAGACGGCGAGCGTGAAAAAGACGATTCCCATGCCGCCGAACCAGTGCGTCAGGCTCCGCCAGAAGAGCACGGAACGCGGCAGGCTGTCGATGTTGGTCAGCACGGTGGCGCCGGTGGTGGTGAAGCCGGACATGATCTCGAAAAAGGCGGCCGAGACGCGCGTCTCGTAGCCTCCGACCAACAGGGGGAGCATCCCCACGACGGTGAAGGCCAGCCACGTGAGCAGGACGACGAGGTAGCCGTCGCGGCGGCTCATACGGCTCGGCGCGCCGCGCCCCACATACTTCAAGACACCGCCCGCGACGGCCGTGATGGCGATGGGGACGGCAAAGGCGGTGAAGTCGCGTTCGCCATAGAAGAGGCCGACCGCCACGCAGGCCAGCAGAAGCGCCCCCTCGATGAAGAGCAGCGAACCGAGGATGCTGCAATTGAGCTTGACGTTAATCATAAGGCGTGCCGGAGGTCAGTTGAAATATCGTTCGAGCTTCTTGATGGCGTTGTCCAGACAGAAAGCCATCACCGTATCGCCGGCCTGGATCTGCGTCATACCGTTGATGAGAAGCCCGCGGCCGTCGCGCACGAGCCCGCCAAGCGTCACGGTGTCGGGCAGGCCAAGGTCGCGCACGGGACGCCGCGTCACCTTCGACCCCTCGGCGGCCACGAACTCGGCCACGTCGGCCTTGGCCACGGTGAGGCACTTCACGTTCGTCACGTCGGCTTTCAGCATCATCTGATAGATGTGGCCGGCGGCGATGGTCTTCTTGTTGACAATCGAACCGATGTCGAGGCTCTCGGCCATGCTGATGTAGTCCGAACTCTCCACGCGGGCCACCGTCTTGCGCACACCGAGGCGCTTGGCTGCCAGGCAGGCAAGGATGTTGGCCTCGGCGCTCCCTGTGAGGGCCGCAAAGGCCTGTGCCGTCTCAATGCCTTCGTCTTTGAGCAGGTCCAGGTCGCGCCCGTCGCCGTGGATGATCAGGACATGGCGCCGGTCTTTCAGCAGTTCGCCGAGGCGGTAGCACTGGGCCTCGTCGGCCTCGATGACTTTCGCGTGCATGTAGTCGGGCAGGTTGCGCAAGGCTTGGAGCGTCGTGTCGCCGCCCCCCATAAAGATGACGCTGCGCACGTCGGGATAGTCCTCCTTTCCGGCCTGTTCGCGGACGTAGGGGATGTAGAGCGGCGTCGTCATGAAATAGACCACGTCGCCATGGCGCAGGCTGTCGTCGCCGTGGGGGATGAGAGTGTCCTGGCCACGCTTGACGGCCACTACGTGGTAAGGCGAGTCAGGGCCGCAGAGCGCTTTGAGCGGTACGTCGATGATGGGCGCTCCCCGACGCACCTTGACACCCAGCATGACAAGCAAGCCGTCGTGCACTTCCCACCACTGCCGCGTCCAGCTGCGGCGGATGGTAGCCATGATCTCGCGGCCGGCCAGCATTTCAGGATAGATGATAGAGTCGATGCCCACGCTGCGGAAAAAGGCACGGTTTTCTTCCGTAGTGTTCTCTTCGTTGTCCACTCGGGCCACGGTCTTGCGGGCTCCGAGCTTGCGCGCCAGCATACAGCTGGTCATGTTGTGCGCCTCGTCGGGCGTCACGGCGATAAAGAGGCCGGCCCGGCCTGCCCCTGCCTCGCGCAGCCCCGCTATGGAGAGCGGCGACGCGCAGACGGTCATCAGGTCAAAGTCCGAACCGAGGCCTTCCAGCTTGGCGGCCGAGTCGTCCATGAGCACGATGTCGTGGCGCTCGCGGGCGAAGAGCTTGGCCAGATGGGTGCCGACGGCGCCGGCACCGGCGATGATGATTTTCATGTCAGAGGTTTTTACGTATGGCGGCGGCTATGCCTTCCGCGTCGATGCCCACAAGGTGGTGGAGGGAGGCCAAGTCGCCATGCTCGACAAACTGGTCGGGCAGGCCGAGGCGCTCGACGTGCACGTCGCAGTCATGGTCGGCAAAGTATTCCAGCACCGCCGAGCCCATACCGCCGGCGCGCACGCCGTCTTCGACCGTCACGACGCGGCGGAACGTCCGCCCGACCTCGTCGAGCAGTTCCGTGTCAAGCGGTTTGAGGAAACGCAAGTCGTAATGGGCCACCGCGACAGGCCGCCCCTCCGCGGCACGTTCGGCCTCGACACGGGCAATGGCCTCGGCGGCGGCGTGGCCGATGGGGCCAAGCGTGATGACAGCCAGGTCGCGCCCATCGCGCAGCTTGCGGCCCCGCCCGACAGGCACTTCGGCCAGCGGGCAGCGCCAGTCACGCAGGTAGCCGCGCCCGCGGGGATAGCGGATGACGAAGAAGCCGTGGCCGGGCAGCTGGGCGGTGAACATCAGGCGGCGGAGCTCGTGCTCGTCATAGGGCGAGGCGACCGTGACGTTCGGCACGGGACGCAGGGCGGCCAGGTCGAAGGCGCCGTGATGCGTGGGGCCGTCCTCTCCGACCAGTCCGGCACGGTCGAGACAGAGCACGACGGGCAGGTCCAGGATGGCGGCGTCGTGAATGATGTTGTCATAGGCCCGCTGCGCAAAGGCAGAGTAGATGTTGCAGAAAGGAATGAGCCCGTCCTTCGCCATGCCGGCCGAGAAAGTCACGGCGTGGCCTTCGGCGATGCCGACGTCAAAAGCGCGGTCGGGCATGGCGGCCATGAGCATATTCATCGAGCACCCCGTGGCCATGGCCGGCGTGACACCGACGATGGCCGGGTTGGCCTCGGCCAGCTCGACAAGCGTCTGCCCGAACACGTCCTGGAACCGGGGCGGCCGTCCGCTCGTATCCTCGACCAGGCGGATGCCTTGGTCGGGGTCGAAGCGGCCCGGGGCGTGCCACTCGCTCGGCGCCTTCTCGGCCGGGCCGAAGCCCTTGCCCTTGATGGTATGCACATGAAGCAGCTTGGGGCCGAGCATGTCCTTGATGTCGTGGAGCACACGCACGAGCTGGCCGACGTCATGCCCGTCCACCGGTCCGAAATAACGTATGTTCAGCCCCTCGAAGATGTTCTGCTGCCCCTGCAACAGGCTCTTGACTGCATTGTTGAAGCGCAAGATGCTCTGCCGGCGGGCGTCGCCGAGCATACCGTGGCGCGTGGCCCACTGCGAGAGGCGGAAACGCAACCTGTTGTAGGCCGAGCTGGTGTGGAGCTGCAAGAGATACTGTTTCAGCCCCCCGACGCTGCGGTCGATGCTCATGTTGTTGTCGTTCAGGATAATGAGCAGGTTGTTGGGCGTGGTCGAAGCGTTGTTGAGCCCCTCGAACGCCAGTCCGCCGCTCATCGACCCGTCGCCGATGACGGCCACCACCTTGCGCTCCGGATGGCCCTCCTTGATTGCCGCCACCGACATGCCCAGCGCCGCGCTGATCGAATTGCTGGCGTGGCCGCACGTAAAGGTATCATATTCGCTCTCCTTGGGCGTAGGGAAGGGAGCAAGCCCGTGGAAATGGCGGTTGGTCGAAAAACGCTCGCGCCGCCCGGTCAGTATTTTGTGCGCATAAGCCTGATGGCCTACGTCCCAGACGATGCGGTCGTCCGGCGTGTTGAACACGTAATGCAGCGCCACGATCAGCTCCACAGCACCCAGGCTCGACGCAAAATGCCCCGAGTTGCAAGACAGCTCGTCGATGATGTCACGGCGCAACTCGCCGCACACCTGCGGCAGCAACTCCGGGCGCAGGCGCCGCAGGTCCGCCGGGCTGTTTATCCGGTTAAGTAATTCGTACTCAGGTCTTTCTTCCATGTATCACAGGATAGAGATTTGCAAATATACACTAAAAGACGCAAACTCCTCGGCTTTCGGCCCGAAAATCTGAACGGAGTCTGCCGCATACCCTGTCACAAGACCAACACACAGCCTCCGCGCACAGCGTCCAAGCCTGACACAAGGGAGAGAACGCCTTCCAGAAGAAACGGGAACGCCGACAGGAATTGCAGAACGGCTGACAAGGTGGATTGAAGCTGCTACCGTTTTTCCGGACAGGACGGCCTACACAGCAGACTACCTGAATGAGAAAATAAGAAAGTAATGCCTCCTTTTCGCCAGAACGTATGGAATAACTCTTTGGCTTTTCTTATCTTTGCAGTCAACTATACAAACAACAGTGAACGAAACAATCTATCCGGACGCTACCCACACACTACACGAACAGTGCCATAGGAAAAAGGAAGCCCCCCAACTACCCCATTCCATCACCAGCACGAAAGAGGAAGAAGCGAACGCAAGCCGCCAGATTCCATTCCCGGCTCCCGAAAACCCCCATTTTACATTCATCGACCTCTTCGCCGGGATGGGAGGCTTCCGGCTGGCCATGCAGACACAGGGCGGGAGATGCGTGTTCTCCTCAGAGTGGAACGTGTATGCCCAAAAGACTTATGCTGCCAACTTTGGAGAAGTTCCTTTCGGCGACATCACACAAGAAGAAACAAAGCAGGAAATCCCAAATTCATTTGACGTATTGTGTGCAGGCTTCCCATGCCAACCGTTTTCCATCGCCGGAGTGTCGAAAAAAAACAGTCTCGGACGGGAAACGGGCTTTCGGGACAAAACGCAAGGAACGCTGTTCTTCGATGTTGCGGACATCATCAGCCGCCATCGCCCCCGGGCTTTTTTCTTGGAGAACGTGAAAAACCTCATATCGCATGACAAAGGGCGGACGTTCCGGATTATCCGCTCAACACTTGAAGAACTGAACTATTCGCTCCATTACAAAGTCATGGACGGGAAAGCGTTTGTCCCACAACATCGGGAACGCATCATGATGGTAGGTTTTGACCGTAGAATATACCATGACAAGGAAGCTTTCAACTTTCCCGAACTCGGTGAACCCTGTACCTGCATTAAAGACATCTTGGACGAAACGGTACCTGAGAAGTACACTCTTTCCGACAGATTATGGAACTATCTCCAAGCTTACGCTGAAAAGCACAGGGCAAAAGGTAATGGATTCGGATTCGGCCTTACAGACCTCCAAGGCATAAGCCGCACGCTCAGCGCCCGTTACTACAAAGACGGGTCGGAAATCCTAATTCCGCAAGACCAAGGCCGTAACCCCCGCCGCCTCACTCCGCGTGAATGTGCGCGACTCATGGGGTATCCCGATAACTATATCATCGATGCAGTCTCCGACGTGCAGGCCTACAAACAATGCGGCAACTCCGTGGTAGTCCCCCTGATCACCGCCGTCGCCCATCAAATTATCAAAGCGCTATAACAATGGACAGCCTCGTAAACTCCGCAATAGCCAAAGTACGATCTGCCAGACTTTCATTTTGCCGCTTTATCACCGCAAACGACACAGGCGATACAGGAGCACACCAAGCTGGTTTCTACATACCCAAATGCGCAGCGCGCCTCTTGTTTGAAACACCGGGGCAGAAAGGAGAAAACAAGAGCCGTACCGTGCACATCTGTTGGCAAAACGACTTTACGACTGAAAGCAGGTTCATATATTATGGTCGCGGCACACGCAACGAATACCGCATCACACGCTTTGGACGGAATTTTCCCTTTTTCCAAGAGTCAGCCACAGGTGACTTGCTCATCGTCGCACAAGAAAGCGAAGATGACTATGCGGCTTTCGTATTATCGTCAGACCAAGACATCGAGGATTTCCTCGCTCATTTCAATCTGGACATTGGTTCCTTGAACCGGCTAATCGACACGTCGGCCTCCCTAGAAGGAAAGGACATCTTGGACGAGACCGTCCGCCACATCGTCGACAAATTTGAAGACTTCCCCCCTACAACGGAATTGGGAAGTCTCGCTCGTGAATGCTATAACACTGCATTCCACATAAAAGCAGATCAGCTTTGCAGCTCACCCGATACGATCCTCATGCATTGGTTCAATACAGAATACAAACTGTTTAGAAACTTCGAAGACAAATTCTATCGCGACGCGTACCAACGGCCGTTTTCATGCTGTCAGGACTTGATTGACTTTGCCAACTCCATATTAAACAGGAGGAAGTCGCGTGCGGGGAAATCGCTCGAACATCATTTAGCAACAATCTTTTCAGCCAACCGCCTTCACTACGAGCAACAAATTGTCACAGAAGGCAACAAGCGTCCTGACTTCATCTTCCCCTCCGGAAAAGCCTATCACGACATTGTCTTCCCTACCAAGGATTTGGTATTCCTCGGCGCAAAAACCACATGCAAGGACAGGTGGCGTCAGATACTGAACGAGGCGAACCGCATTAAAGACAAATATCTTTTCACTCTCCAACAAGGCATCTCGAAAAACCAGTTAAGCGAAATGAAAAGCGAACACGTCACCTTGGTCGTACCAGAAGCATATCGTCAGTCTTTCCCTGAGGAATTCCGGGCGAACATAAAATCATTGTCTTCCTTTATCGGTTTTGTCAAGTCCACGCAAGCATAATCAGCCTCCCTTTCCGCCGCAAGAGACTGCGTTTCCCCTGTTACAGACAAGGCATAAGGAGGAGCTAGACGCTTCCCATGACGGCGCAGCCAAGCCGAGCCGAGGCAGGCTTCCAGCTCCAAAAGCGTCTGGCGACGGACTGCCGGTTTCAGTTGGCACTCCCACACGGTCACCACGTCCCACCCCGCCCGGCGCAGCGCCTCCTTGTTGTGCACATCACGCTCCTTGTTACGCTCGATCTTCCGAATCCAGAACTCACGGTTGCTTTTGGGCACATGCCCGTCCACCTCGTGCCCGTGCCAGAAGCAGCCGTGTACAAAGATTGCCACCCCGTAAGGCCGCAACACGATATCGGGCGTTCCAGGTAAGCTTCGCACATTCTTGCGATAGCGGTAGCCACGCGCATAAAGGTAACGCCGCACGATAAGTTCAGGTTTCGTGTCGCGACCCCGTATCCGTGCCATCACCGCCGAACGTTTCTTCTTATCCCAAATATCCATCCGCTCTTTTCTCAGCATCCACAGCGAAGATACACCAATCAGCTGAAAAAGCAGGCCGATCGGAGAGAAAAACCGACAGCCTTCCAGCCAGAAAGGCAAGAAATGGCCAAAAACAACCTGTTCAGCAACAATTTTTCAGACGACTTTCCGTACCTTTGCCCGGATGTTTTTGACTATTCACCTCCCACTATGACAAAGATTCCGAGTTTCCTGCGCCGCTGTGTCGGCGCCTTGGCGTGCGTCCTCGCGGCCCTGCCGCTTGCGGCCGAAGACGCGTTCAGCCGCTGGTTTGAGCCGCGCACGCTGCGCGTCGACCTCACGTTTGCGGGCGACAGTGCCCGGCAGGCCATCTACCTCGACGAACTTTCGTGCCAGCCGGGATGGGCGGGGCGGCGCGTGCGGCTGGACAGCCTCTACCTGGCCGGAAACGGGCGCATCCTGCTGCGCGACGAGGCGACGGGG
>HF989197.1:0-3414 GCA_000431275.1 Prevotella sp. CAG:755
GACCACGTCGCGACGTCTAGGAGAGAAAAACGGGATGGCTGACAGGAAGAATAGCCGCTGTGACTGTTCTTCCTGTCAGCCATCCCGTTTTTCTCAGCCGTATGACCAGAGATTCTATTCCGGTCACGAGCTATTTAGCAATCATTCAAAAACAGTTTTCTTAAAAATCACAACTCACTAAATTTCTTTACTTTATCACTATTTCCGTAATCGGTTGTTCTCTCGATTCATCCAGCAAAACGGAGCGATAAGCCACGCGCCCGAAGTCAATCGTCCGCAAGTCGATTAACCTGATCGCACTATTGCGCATAGTGCGGAAATAGATAGCTCCGTGGACAGGGTCGGTCACCGAAGTCCACTGCGTGGCACTCGGGATGTCGGCCGGCACTTTGCCTCCGGCAAACTCAATGCCCACAGGGATGTCAAAATTATTCAGGATTTGGAAACACTGCAACACAGCAGCCCGGGTCGTTGCTGGGCGGGGTACCGAAGCCTGAAAGAACGCTGCCCTGACGAAACGCGACGGCGGTGTTACGTCGCCCGGCAAACCGAGAAAGCCGCTCCCAGCTCCAAACGGTTGCAGGGTGAGCGAATCGAGCTGCTGCACCGGAGCGGAACCAGAAAATAGGTTGACGTAATTGTTGAGATTCGTCAGTTGCCACTCAAAACCGGGCGAATTTGTCAACACGCCGATTTTATTTTCGAACACCTGCACACGACCTTCGACAATCTCGACAACCACTTGTCGCCCTGACGCGTCGGCAATGCGCCAATGTACAGTAGAGGCGCGCGGATCAATTGCCGTCACACGCACCTGCTTCAACCCGTCGAGCGCCTCACCGACGGTGCGGAACTGACTCAGCAACCATGGAACGAGTTGCAGGTCAGCCAGGCTCTTCGAAGCCTGCAAGGGATCATAAGGTGCATAATTGCCATAACGGGGAAAGTAGAAAAGCCCTGCCGAAAGACCGACTTCGTTAAGTCCCTCGGCCACAAAGTCTTCCTGCTCCACCGAAAAGCCCACATAGCCATACCGTGCCTTGAATTCAAGGCCACCTTTCACACCACCAGGCACGTAGGAACGCTGCGTGTAGCCCCGAGGTACGACAACATAACAGCTATTGAGGTCGCTGCCTCCCCACTCTATCGTCCGGGCCAGGATAGGGCAACCCGAAGGGTCGCGCAAGGTAATGCCCGTACAGGCTTGTGACGGCAGTGAAGCCGCGCTGGCCAAAAGTGAGAGGCCAAAAATAATGCTCTTCAATTGCATGACTAAAAAATTTAGGAGATTAGGGGAAACAAAAACGGAGGAACGACCCTACAAAAGGTTCGCCCCTCCGTTTGCTGGTATGTAACTCTCTTTTACTTTGCTTTGGCTACTATTGCTTTGAAAGCCTGCGGGTTGTTGACAGCGAGGTCAGCAAGCACCTTGCGATTGATCTCGATGCCAGCCTTGTGCAGCCCGCCCATCAATTGGGAGTAAGAAAGACCTTCAAGACGTGCTGCGGCGTTGATACGCTGAATCCACAGGGCACGGAAGTTGCGTTTCTTGTTGCGGCGATCACGATAAGCATAGGTAAGTCCCTTTTCCCACGTGTTCTTGGCAACGGTCCAGACATTCTTACGTGCACCGTAATAACCGCGTGTTAATTTGAGTATTCTTTTCCTTCTAGCTCTTGAAGCTACGTGATTTACTGATCTTGGCATGACTTTTAATCTTTAACGAGGGATAGCGCCCCATGGTCTGCTGAGGTCTTTGGGCTATCGGCTCAATTTGACTTTAATTCTTAACGGGCAATTAACGCAAACGAAGTAATTCCTTGACCTGACGTACGTTAGATTTGTCAACAATATCAAACTGCACGAGATTGTGCTTCTGCTTGCGCGACTTTTTAGTCAGAATGTGGCTGTGGAAAGCGTGCTTTCTCTTCAACTTACCCGTTCCGGTAAGAGCAAATCTCTTTTTGGCACCGGAATTAGTCTTTACTTTTGGCATTTTCTTTTGTATTTAATTGTTTTATTAATGAGCGGTTACGTGATACCAGACGCAACGCGCATCTTTCTTCTTGCTTAATCCTCTCCTTCAAGCTTGGGGCCGGTGTATTCCTTCGGAGCCTTTACCTTAGGTTGGGCTTTGACAGTCTTCTCAATCTGCGCGGCCGTTTCTTCACCTGCCGCAGTTTCGGTTTTCTTCTTAGCGACAGTTGCGGTCTTCTTAGGTGCAATGAAAAGGATCATACGTTTCCCTTCGAGCACAGGCATCTGCTCGACCTTTCCATACTCTTCCAAATCATTGGCAAAACGCAAGAGAAGCACCTCACCCTGCTCTTTGAACAAGATACTGCGGCCTTTGAAAAACACATAAGCCTTCACTTTATTCCCTTCGGAGAGGAACTCTTTCGCGTGTTTGAGCTTAAAGTTATAGTCGTGGTCATCGGTCTGTGGACCAAAGCGCACTTCTTTCACTTCAATCTTTACCTGCTTAGCCTTCATCTCCTTCTGCCGCTTCTTCTGCTGGTAGAGGAATTTAGAGTAGTCAATCAAACGACAGACCGGCGGGACGGCATTGGGCGAGATTTCAACCAAGTCAAGGCCTTTCCGTTCAGCGATTTGCAGCGCTTTGGCAATCGGCATCACCTGGGTTTCCGTGTCGTCTCCCACAATCCGGACTTCACGCGCATGTATTTGCTCGTTCACCCGGTATTGCACCTTCATTTTTTCATTCTTCATGCAGTGGTCTTTTCGCTTCTTTCGTTTGAGTTAATACAGTAAACGGCGCAAAATTAGTAGTTTTTCGTCATTTCAGCAACCTCTTCGTTGATTTTCTTTGCGAAATCATCGATTTTCATGGTGCCTTGATCGCCTTCACCCTGTTTACGCACGGCCACGGTGCCCTCAGCTGCTTCCTTCTCACCTACGACAAGGAGATACGGCACGTGCTTCATTTCGTTGTCACGTATCTTACGGCCGATTTTTTCACTGCGATCGTCGACATAAGCACGCACGTCTTGCTCGTCAAGCGCTTTGCGGACTTGTGCGGCATAATCATTAAACTTGTCGGAAATAGGAAGAACAGCCACTTGGTCAGGTGTCAGCCAGAGCGGGAAATGACCTGCGGTGTGTTCAATAAGCACAGCCACGAATCGTTCCATCGACCCGAACGGCGCACGGTGGATCATGACGGGACGGTGCTTTTGGTTGTCGGCACCGGTGTATTCCAGTTTGAAGCGTTCTGGCAGGTTGTAATCCACCTGTATCGTTCCGAGCTGCCAACGGCGACCCAATGCGTCCTTGACCATGAAGTCGAGTTTTGGACCGTAGAATGCAGCCTCTCCATATTCGATGCGCGCGGGCAGCCCCTTCTCCTGACAAGCCTCGATGATGGACTGTTCTGCCTTTTCCCAATTCTCTTCC
>HF989197.1:3479-5213 GCA_000431275.1 Prevotella sp. CAG:755
GCAAAGATATCTGAGCTTCAAAATTCTCGAAATGAAGTGCGCGGAAGATAATCATAATAATGTCCATCACACGCAGGAACTCGTCTTTCACTTGGTCGGGACGGCAGAAGATATGAGCGTCGTCCTGCGTAAAACCACGCACACGCGTCAAGCCATGGAGTTCTCCGCTCTGCTCATAACGGTATACCGTTCCGAATTCTGCCAGACGCAGGGGCAAGTCTTTGTACGAACGTGGCTTCCACGCATAGATGGCGCAGTGATGCGGGCAATTCATCGGTTTGAGCATGTACTCCTCACCCTCTTCGGGCGTGTGGATAGGTTGGAATGAATCCTTACCGTATTTGGCATAATGCCCAGAGGTCACGTAAAGGTTCTTGCTGCCGATATGCGGCGTAATGACCTGCTGGTAACCAAAACGTTTCTGGATTTTCTTCAAGAAGTCTTCAAGGCGAAGGCGTAATGCCGTACCACGTGGAAGCCACATAGGAAGGCCTTTCCCGACGAGGTCGGAGAACATGAAAAGTTCCATTTCCTTGCCGATTTTCCGGTGATCCCGTTTTTTTGCTTCTTCGAGCAGTTGGAGATACTCGTCGAGCATCTTTTTCTTCGGGAAAGAAATTCCATAAACACGGGTCATCTGCGGACGCTTCTCGTCGCCGCGCCAATATGCAGAGGATACCGCCATGATCTTCACGGCTTTGATGGGTGCGGTGCTGACGAGGTGCGGGCCACGGCAGAGATCCGTATAGTCGCCTTGGGTATACGTTGTGATATGGCCGTCTTCCAGTTCCTCAATCAGTTCGTTCTTGTAGGTCTGTCCACGGTCAGCGAAAAATTTCAAAGCATCTGCTTTCGAGATGTCGCGGCGCACAAGGGACTCCTTACGCTGCTGGAGCTCGGCCATCTTCTTTTCGATGGTCTGGAAGTCGCTTTCCTTGATGACAACGCCCTCGGGGGGCATCACGTCGTAATAGAAACCGCTTTCAATGGCCGGTCCGATGCCGAACTGAATGCCGGGATAGAGTTCTTGCAAGGCTTCCGCCATGAGGTGGGCCGAAGTGTGCCAAAAGGCATGCTTGCCTTCCTCGTCGTCCCACTTGTAAAGTTGGATGGACGCGTCGTCCGTGATGGGACGGTTCAGTTCCACGGTTTCACCGTTGATGCCGCACGCCAAGACATCCTGTGCCAGGCGTGGCGAAATGCTTTCTGCAATCTGCAAGCCAGTCACGCCGCTTTCGTATTCACGGACCGAACCGTCCGGAAAGGTGATCTTTATCATAATGGTTATTTTTTGTTCGTCGGGCAAAGGTAAGGATATTTTTTGAAGTACAGGCCGCGAGGCCGGGTTAAGAATAAAGATGCCGTGCCTTTATGTAACGAAGCACTGCTGCTGGCACAAGCCCGTCGACTGCCGCCCCCTCATGAAGCAACTGCCGGATGCGGGTGGAGCTGACATCGTAAACGGGCGCCCCGAGCAGGTCGACGCCCTCGGGAAGCGTCGACACATCAAGCGGATAGCCTGGCCGGGGATAGACCAACAGCCTGTGATGAGCGCGAATGTCGCCGGGACGCACCCAGCGGTCGAAATGCAACCAATTGTCAGCCCCGATGATGAGCGAAAAGGACGCTGTGGGATATGCCGCACGCAACGCTTCAAGCGTCCGCCAGGTATAAGACGGCCGTGGCAGGCTGAATTCGAAATCGGACGCACGGACGCCGGCCACTTCATCGGCA
>HF989198.1:0-263 GCA_000431275.1 Prevotella sp. CAG:755
TCGTTTGCACTATCTTTGCATGATAAGACATCTATCCAAACGCACTGACGATGAAAATAGGAGATAAAGTTAGATTTCTCAACGAAGTGGGCGGCGGCACCGTCGCCGGTTTCCAGGACAAGAACACGGTGCTTGTGCGCGATGAGGACGGATTCGACGTCCCCGTGCTTATCCGCGAGTGCGTAGTCGTCGGCACCGACGACTACCAGACCCGCCCCGCCCCCGGCAAACCGGTGGGGGCAAAGAGCCTCAAAGGCTCCTAC
>HF989198.1:320-15081 GCA_000431275.1 Prevotella sp. CAG:755
GGCGAAGCCAGCAGCCGTTTCCGCGCCGAAAAGCCCGACACGTATGTCCACGCCTTTGACGATGACGAAGACGACAAGCCCATCACCTTCACCCCGACACCTGTCGAACGCCGGGGCGGCGACAAACTGAACGTTGTGCTCGGCTTCGTCGCCGCAGACCCTGCCCACGTACCCGCCAAGGTGTTCGAGGCCTACCTCGTCAACGACAGCAACTACTACCTCAACTACACCTATGCCTCGGCCGACGGCGTAGGACGCCGCCTGCGCGTCGAGGGCACAGTCGAGCCCAACATGAAAGTATTCCTCGAAGAGTTCACCCACGAGGCCCTGCCCGAGATGGAGCGCGTCGCCGTACAGTTCACCGCATTCAAGCGTGAGCGCGTCTACCAGCCCAAACCGGCCTTCGACGTGGAGCTGCGGCTTGACGTGACAAAATTCTACAAACCGCACACGTTCGGCCCGACCGATTTCTTCGAGGAGCCGGCTCTCCTTGTCGACGTAGTGCGTGACGACCGCGCCGTGCGCTCCGTCTTTGTCGACGCCGAGAGCCTGCGCGACGCCCTGACCCCCCATGCCAAACCCGAGCCCCGACCGGCCAAGACACCCGCACGAAAACCACACAAGGAGGACGGCCTCATCGAAGTGGACCTGCACGCCTCCGAGGTGCTCGAAACGACGGCGGGCATGAGCCACAAGGACATTCTCGACTACCAGCTCGACATTTTCCGCCGCACCATGGACGAGCACCGCCGCCACACAGGGCAACGCATCGTCTTCATCCACGGCAAGGGCGACGGCGTGCTCCGCCAGGCACTGCTGCGTGAACTGCGGGCAAAGTACAAGACGTGTACGGCGCAGGACGCCTCGTTCCGCGAGTACGGCTTCGGCGCCACGATGGTCACCATCCATTAACCCCTCACCCGCCCTGCGCCGCCGCGTTGCCCGCCCCGACGGGCGACGGCGGCGGCATACACACACTCCACACCGACCACGAAAAGCAACGGCCTCGCCATCCTCATTCGCCCCACGATTGCCTGCCCCGCCCGCTACTGCGCCGCCCCCTTCCACAAGGGCAGCCGCACCGCCGGGGGCGACCTTCGCACCGCCATAACTTTGCGCATTTTGCATCCCTATAAGTAAACGTCATGACAAAAGAACTCTTTCTCCCATCCAAGCCACGGTACGACATCTTGGACGGCCTGCGCGACGTGACTGCCTTGGTCATTCTGCCGTATCACGTGCTCGAAGGCTGCGGCGTCGTCCTCGGCCGCGGGTACTTGGGCGTCGACTTTTTTTACGTGCTATCGGGTTTCGTCATCGGGTATGCCTATGACGACCGCTGGGGCCGCATGAATGTCGGCGGCTTCTTCAAGCGCCGCATCATCCGCCTGCATCCCATGGTCATTATGGGAACAGCCATCGGCCTCGCCCTCTATTACTTCCAGACCAGCGACGCGCTGCCGCTCATCGGACAGCGGCCGTGGTGGGTGGTGCTTCTGCTTTTCTTCTACTGCTGCCTGATGCTCCCGATGCCCAACGCGTGGGACATTCGCGGCTGGCAGGACACCAACTCGTTCAACGGGAACATATGGTCGCTCTACTGGGAATACTTAGCGAACATCTGCTACGCCTTCTTTCTGCGTTTCGTGCCCACGATCGTGCTCGCCGCGCTCACGGTTGTGGCGGCCGTCGCCACGCTCGACCTCACGCTGAACCTCAATCTCTTCGGACTCATCAGCGAAAGCAGGGTTGGCGCGCCCTACACGGTCAACGGCGGATGGAGCCTCGCTCCCAGCGAGCTCTATGTGGGCACCGTGCGTCTCGGCTACCCCTTCCTCGTCGGCATGATGCTGTCGCGGACAAAACGACTGGTGCGGATGAAGGGCGGTTTCGTATGGACCGCGCTGCTGGTAGCCGCACTGCTCCTCATGCCCGCATTCGAAGGCATCGCCAACGGTGTGTATGAGGCCTTCGCCATCCTTGTCGTCATGCCTCTCATCGTGTCCATCGGCGCGGGCAGCCAACTCACAGGCCGGAAGTACAACGCCGCCTGCAAGTTTCTGGGCGACCTGTCCTACCGCTATACATCACCCACCTGCCAGTGGTGAGCCTGCAAATCGCGTATGTATCCAACCATCCCGAAGCTCCCCTGTCGAACCTCATCATGGTATCGGTTCTCACGTTTTTTCTTTCGGTTGCCGTGGCCTACGCCTGCCTCAAACTGTACGACGTGCCCGTGCGGCGCTGGTTGCAGCAGAAGTGGACGCAGCGTCCCGCCACCTGTTCATAAGGACATAGCCGAATCCGGTCTGGCCGTCCCTGCAAGCGGCGGGGACGGTCACGGCCAATCCCTGTGGGACACCTGCTGTACATTACGAAAGGAACCATTAACCTTGCAGACACCGCGGGCGTCGTCCGCCCACGCCACTGCTGGCTTACACACCACCTGAAAATTCACATCATCACCCCTCACATGAAAAACATCTGTATGGCCGCACTGCTGTGCTGGGCGACAGCTTGCTCCGCCACGACTCCCATCGAACAGCTGACCGACCGCATCGATGCCGGCGCCTCACGCAAATTCATCTTCGAGAAGGTCGAATCGCCCCACGACTTCTTCGAGCTCGACCAACAGGGCGACCGCGTGGTCGTCCGGGGCAACAGCAACGTCACCCTCGCCAAGGGCCTGCACTGGTACTTGCGACACTACGCCCGCATCCACCTCTCGTGGAATGCCATGCACGCACGGCTGCCCGACACACTGCCCCCGGTGACGCGGCCGGAGCGCCACGAAACCGACCTCGACCTGCGCTACGACCTGAACTACTGCACGTTTTCCTACACCATGCCCTTTTGGGACTGGGCACGCTGGGAGGAGGAACTGGACTGGATGGCGATGCACGGTATCAACCTGCCGCTGGCCTTGGTGGGCACGGACGTGGTTTGGCGCAACGTGCTCCTGCGCCTCGGCTACACGACGGACGAAGTCAATGCCTTTATCGCCGGTCCGGCCTGGCAGGCGTGGTGGCTCATGAACAACCTTGAAGGATGGGGAGGCCCTAACACGGACAACTGGTACCGCCGTCAGGAGGAGCTGCAAAGGCGCATCGTCGGCCGGATGCGCGAACTCGACATCGAGCCCGTGCTGCCGGGCTATTCGGGTATGGTGCCCAGCAACGCAAAGGCCAAGTTGGGCCTCGACGTGACCGACCCCGGCACGTGGAACGCTTACCAAAGGCCGGCCTTCCTCAGTCCCACCGACCCGCGCTTCGCCGACATCGCCGGTCTCTACTACGACGAACTGACGCGCCTCTACGGCCGTACCCGCTACTACGCCATGGACCCCTTCCATGAGGGTGGCAACACCGCGGGGGTCGACCTCCGCGCCGCCGGACGGGCCATCCACGCCGCCATGAAGCGTTGTAATCCCAACGCCGCTTGGGTGGTGCAGGCCTGGCAGGCCAACCCGCGGCGCGAGTTGATAGCCGCCGTCCCGCGCGGCGACCTTGTCGTGCTCGACCTCTTTGCCGAAAGTCGCCCGCAATGGGGCGACACGGCCTCGACATGGTGCCGCCCGGACGGCTTCGACGGCCACGATTGGATCTACTGCATGCTGCTGAACTACGGGGGCAACGTCGGACTGCACGGCAAGATGGACCACGTGCTCGACGAGTTCCGCAAGGCCCGCGCCAGCCGCTTCGGTGCCACCCTGCGCGGCGTTGGAATGACGATGGAGGGCTCGGAGAACAACCCGGTCATGTTCGAACTGCTCTGCGACTTGCCCTGGCTCGCCGACTCGGTCACGCTCGACGACTGGCTCGCCGCCTACGTCACCGCACGCTACGGACGCAGCGTGCCGGCCGCCCACGAGGCGTGGCGCCTGCTCCGCCACAGTGTCTACGAATGCCCCGCCGCCTCCACTCAACAGGGCACGCACGAATCCATCTTCTGCGCCCGTCCCGCGGCCGACGCCTACCAAGTGTCCTCGTGGTCTGATATGCGCGACTACTACGACCCGGCCGACGTCATCCACGCCGCCGGCCTCCTGCTCGACGCCGCGGACGAACTGCGAGGTTCTGACAATTACGCCTATGACCTTGTCGACGTCATGCGGCAGGCCGTGGCCGAAAAGGGACGCCTTGTCCACGCCGCCATGCGTGCGGCCGTCGAGGCGGACGACGTCGAGCGTTTCGACAGGGAGGCCAGTCGTTTCCTCAGCCTCATCCTTGTGCAGGACAGCCTGCTGGTCACGCGCCCCGAGTTCCGTGTCGGCACGTGGATCGGCCGCGCCCGGCAGTGCGGCCAGACACCCGAGGAACAAGCGCACTACGAATGGAACGCCCGCACGCTCATCACGACGTGGGGCGGGCGCGCCGCGGCCGACCGGGGCGGCCTGCACGACTACGCCCACCGCGAATGGAACGGACTGCTGCGCGACTTCTATTATCGGCGTTGGAAGTTGTGGATCGACGGCACGAGCCAGGCGCTCCGCCACGGTGACCCGTTGCCCTCCATCGACTGGTATGCCGTCGAGGAGCCATGGACGCGCGACACGTCGCCCTACGCCTCCACGCCAGAGGGTGACCCTATTGACGCCGCCCGCCGCGCCTACCGCGCCATCATGGCCGCCGACTGACCGCCCCAGCCCCGGGGGAGACAGCGATCCGGCAACCCTTCCCCTCAACCGATCGGACGGAAAAACGGACGCCGTGCCCCCGTCAAACCTATCCGGCTGACAATAAATTCTGTCAGCCGGATAGGTTTGACGGGACGGCTAACCGGCAATTCCACCGATGCAAGCCGCCCACGCAAAGGCGGCATCCATGTTGTACGGAATTCCTCTGAACCATCCGCCAGCAGCGGGCGCGATACACCGCGCCCTACTGAGCGAACTGTGGGTAAAGTACAAGCTAGCATGGAGTAGAACGCCTCGGTTCGCAAATACGGCTACGATGCCACGATAGTCACCGCAGGCAGATTAGTAAGCACCCCAAAAAGGAAGAGAAATTACAAAAATACATTCATGCCTCTTCTTCCTCCATTTTTCGCTCTAAGCGTAAGAATTGATTCACCATATAGGTATACTCATTTTTGTGGCGAGTAAATGTATAGGCGTTCCCATATAAAACACCATTGTAGAAATGACTCTCCAAAACCATCGGGATATTATCAACGCCGCCAACCTCTTTACGATATTTGGACAATTCTTTTTCGGCAATGTAGCCTACTTTTATACCTGTATCCGTGTATATGGCAACAGCCTTATGATTGTATTTATTGTTGGGCTCGAATTTCGCCACGCCGAAAGAAACGAACGGCGCAGTTACATGATATTTCACGCCAGCCAAGATATACCTATTCCAATAATAAAAGTCATAATCGTATTGGGAATGTGCTTTTTTATAAGTGAATTCACCGTCTGGGAGACCGAGAAATTCGACTCTCTCACTTATTAACTTGCAATAATCATAGTCTCTAAGCCATACTCCGACGTTTCTAAGCCAATCAATGAGGGATTCCTCTAAAACCTTGCCCTTGGTCAAACGAATACTTATGCTTTCGCCATCGCTATACCCGTACCAAAATAAATTATCGAATCCAGCCTCACGCTCATACTTCTTCCAATTCTTCCGCTCTAACGGTATCGTTGCAGAACCGTCATGCGAGCAAAAAAGAACCCCTTTTACTCCATTCCTATTACATTCACCCGAATACTTTGTACGCCCATAATAAACCCCAACAGGCAAGCTAAAATGTAAGATATGGTAATTGAAATTCTCGGTTCCCGCTACTCTTATTTTGTATAACTTGCCAAAATAGTTTTTCATACCGTCAAGTTCCTTTAAATAATTAACGGGTGTAGGCTTCTTCGGAGTTGGCACAAATACTCTCTCTATTTTATCAATGTCAAGACACTTTTCATTTCTACAAAATATCTCTTTCAAAAATTTCAAAATACTCATAGTAAAGCTATAAAGGTTTTATTAAAAACATTGTGTCGCGACTATATTAAATCTCGCACTATTAAATGAAGAAAGTGTGCCTTGCTTATTGAACTATAAGCGTAGGCACACTTTCTTTCTTCTCGTTTTATCTTTTCAGATGCGCTCAATGTAGGCGATGACGTCGCCCTTGTTGACATGTGCGCCCTGCTTGGCACTGATCTCGACGAGCTTTCCGCCGAGCGCGGCGGGCATTTCGAGAATCTGGCCGTGCGTGTTCTCGATGTAGCAGAAGCGGTCGCCCTCCTTATACTGCTGACCGATGTACGGCTCGATAGCTTTGACACATTCGCCGTCGCCGCCGATTTCCCAAAGCACCGTGCCGCTCTCGCGGGCTACGATGGGGTCGGCCTTGGCGTGCTTCAAAGCGAGCGCCTCGTCGGCCGACATGCCTTGGGCAGCCGCCTTGTCCTTCGCGGCTTGGAGGTCGGCGAGGAAACGTTTCTTGGCGACGCCACTCTTGTAGTCGCGGTATTGCTTCTCGTGCATGGCGAATTCGTAAAGTTCCTCTTGGTCGGGACCTTCTTCCCATCCGTTTTCGGCCATCTCCTTACGGAAGCGGTCGAGGTCGTCGGGATAGTTTTCCTGCGGGTCTTTGTCGGTGAACTCGTAGCCCTTCGTCTTGGCCAGCTCGACGAGTTCGGGGTCGACGGGGCCGGGCAGGCGTCCGCTCTTGCCCAAGATCATGCCCCACATGTTGTCGTCCATCATCGTAAAGCGTGGTTCGCCCTTTTCGAGGGTGAGCAGGTTCATCAGGGCGATGTTCTTGACATACTGGCTGAACGGCGTGACGAGAGGGGGATAGCCCACCTTCGGCCAAACGTAGGCCACCTCGTCAAAGAGACGGACGAGGAGCTCGTCTTCGCTGTACGGCTTCTCGCCCTTGCCCTGACGGATCATGTTGATGCCCGACATGACACCCTTCAGGTCTGCCATCATCGAACCCATCATGCCGCCCGGAAGGCCGCATCCCAGGAGGAGCGAGCTCATCAGTTTGTTGCCCGGATCCATGAAGTAGCCGAGGAAATCGTCGATGAACTCCTGTGTCAGCGAGCGGGCCTCCATATAGGCCTCCATGTTGATTTCAGGCACGTCGAAGCCGTAGTGCTTCAACATGCTCTGCACCGAGATGACATCGGCATGGCCCTTGCCCCACGAGAGGGGCTCAATGGCGGTGTCGATGATGTCGCAGCCGTTTTTGCACACTTCGAGGATCGAAGCCATCACGAGACCCGGGCCGTTGTGGCCGTGATACTGCACGATCACGTCGGGATGCTTGGCCTTGATCATGCCGCAGAGTTTTCCGAGGAGGGCTGGCTGGCCGATGCCGGCCATGTCTTTGAGGCAGATCTCAGGGGCGCCGGCTTCGATGAGCTGGTCGGCGATGGCGCTGTAATACTCGGCGGTGTGTATAGGGGAGTTCGTGATGCACAGGGTGGCCTGCGGCGTCATGCCGGCGTCGAGGGCGTAGTGGATGGAAGGGATGATGTTGCGCACGTCGTTCAGACCGCAGAAAATGCGGGGGATGTCGACGCCTTGGGCGTGCTTTACCTTATACTGCAAGCGGCGGACGTCGGCCGGGACGGGGAACATGCGCAGCGCGTTCAGGCCGCGGTCGAGCATGTGGGTCTTGATGCCGACCTCGTTGAACGGTTTGGTAAACGCGCGGACGGCTTGGTTCGGATTCTCACCGTAGAGAAGGTTTACTTGCTCAAAGGCGCCGCCGTTCGTCTCAACACGCGAGAAGCAGCCCATCTTGATGATGACAGGCGCAATACGTTCCAGCTGGTCCTTGCGGGGCTGGAATTTTCCCGCCGACTGGAACATGTCGCGATAGACCAGACTGAATTGGATTTTTCGCTTCATATATAACTCTTTTTACTGCGTTAGAATTTGCACAAACTTTTGTAATCCGCGCAAAGTTACTGATTAATTCTCACCCGGCCGCCATCCGGGGCGTCAGAGTTGCGACGGATTAAGAAAAAAAAGGCTTAGTCCACAGCCTTGGCTATCCCGGCTTTGCAACTGGCACCTGCAAACGCGCAGGCGCAGCGACCGTCTGACCTGTCGCTGCACCTGAAAAGACTGTCAGCCGTCCGGGATTTTCTGTCACTGCTTCCGCAAGCATGCCCGCGACGGCCGGCGCCCCCTGACGACGCCGGGCTTTACTCACCAGCCGTTATGGTGGATGTTCTTCCGGTCGAATTTCTGTTTGGGCTCGGTCCGTTCACCGGGATAGCCGATGGGGATGACGTTGAGCGGCACCACGTCGGGCGGCAGGCGGAGCAGGCGGCTCACGAGCGCCACGCGGTCGGCATAAGGATAGACGCCCGTCCACACGGCGCCGAGCCCGACGGCCTGCGCGGCCAGCAGGAGATTCTCAGTGGCGGCTGCGCAATCCTGCATCCACATTTCCTCGGCCGGGTCGACGCCTGCGGTCAGCTGGCCGCACACCACGACGGCCGCAGGAGCGCCCAAAAGCATCGCGGCATAGGGCAACTGCGCCCCGAGGCTGTCGAGCAGGCGGCGGTCGTCGACCACCACAAAGCGCCACGGCCTGCGGTCGCGGGCGGTCGGGGCGGCCATGGCCGCGCGCAGGAGCGTGTCGATAGTCTCGGGCGCCACCTGGCGGTCGGTGTAAGCACGCACGCTGCGCCGGGCATGGATGTTGCCAAGCACGGCGGCGGCCGGGTCGGACTCAGGAGTGCTGTGGCTCTGTTTCACCACGACGACGAGCGAGGCCAGCAAGGCGAAAGCCAGCACGAGGCTGACGATTTTGTATCGGTTCATAGTTTCTCATTGTTTGAGGGTTCTGCCAAATGGAGCAACTCGCCCATCGGGCACACTGCGTGGCACCAGGGCAAGGGCACAAACACGGCGAGCACGACGAACGCCGTAGCGAGCACGGCCACCGCCGGCACAGCTGCCGTGACAAAGAAAGCGGTGAAGGGCTCATAGTCAAGCAGCCAGACGCCGTAGCCCGCCCACATGGCGGCGAGCAGGGCCATCAGCACGCCGAAGCGCAAACGACCCAACCAGCGCATGGCCTTCGGGCCGACCCGTAGCTTCGGTGTGGGAAGGCGGTAGGCCAAGGCCTGCAAGCTGCCATAGGGGCAGACCCACGTACAATAGTAGCGGCGCCGGCCAAACAGCGGGAGCGCCACAGCCACCGCCAGCATCAGTACCGTCGGGAGCGACGCCACAAGATTCCACCCGCTCTCTATCCAGCCGCGCAGCAATGTGACGGAAAGGAACTGCCCGCACCAAAAGCCCGTGACGCCGACGTTGAGCACGAGTTGGGCCAGCCGCCAGCGGCGCGAGCCCCTACGGAAAAAGGCGACATAGAGCCCCACGGCCAGCACGACGGCGACGGCCGCCGTGCGTCCCCACCCGATGGCGGGCCTGTTTTTTACGGCTTCCGTGGCGCCGGCATAGGCGGCACAGGCGGCTTTGACGTTAGCCGTCAGGGCATTGCTTGAATAGGTGGCTCCCGTGACGGCATCAAGGCTCACACTGTCAGCCCCCACGGCGGGAGCACCGATCCAGCGGGCCAGTATGCCGCCGTCGATCGCCCGGTTGAAGAAACGGGCCGACTCGGCGTTATCCATCGGCACGATGCTACGGACACGGCCCTCGCCGTCGATGTGGACCCATACGGGCGTCGGACCGGCGAAACCGACGGCGTCCCCGGCGTAAGGCCGGCTGCACACGAGCATCCCCACGGACTCACCACGACGCGAAGTGAGCTGCCAAAGTCCGAGACCGGCCTCGTCGATGCGATAGTCGTAAACGTCCATAGTCCGCAGCACGTCGGGTGGCGGAAGCAGGTCGCGGTTCGTCAGCTCGGGCCTGGCGAAGAAATCCACGCCCAGCAACCTGCCTGAACAGACCACGGTCCCGGCAAGCATCAGGAAAACGACCAGCAGCGACATCACGCCTTCGGCCGTGCGTATCAGTACGTCTCTCGTTTTTTGCATAACAGTCGCAAATATAGCGAAAGGCGAGCGCCGAGACAAGAAAATGCTTGCTTTCTTCATGACTTTTCCGGGGCGCATCCTATATTCGTGCGACAAACGTGAAAGAAAAAGCGGACACGCCCTGATGGGCTGTCCGCTTCCTTATGACTACGGAGACCGTCACGCCCTCAGCGGGCGGAAGGCTCCGCGCTTTGTCCCGTCAGAGGGGACGTCAGATGTGTTCGTCCCTCTTTACGAGCTTCACCACGCCTGTCAGGATGACGCAGGCCATCACGGCGTAGCAAGCTGCCAGCAGTAACGTTTCCATTTTCTTTTTACCTTGTTAAGAACTAATACCTGAGAGCGGTTCACTGCCAAAAGACGGGCGCAAAATTACGAAGCCCGGCCGAGATGGCCAACTTTTGCTCATGAATTTTCGGAGCATGCGACCGCCACGGCATCATAAGCCGCTGTGCGACAATCCGCTGCGCGCATCCCGACGGAATGTGCCGCGGGCATAAGGCACGCCCGCCGGATACAACCTGCCACGGCATGCGTGAAAACAGTCGCAGTACCTGTAAGAACGGTCACTGCGACTGTTTCCACAGGTACTGCGACACCTCTCCGTTGCCATTGCTGGCGCACGGGAAGAAAGGTTTCAGTTCATCGTCTCGCGGAAGAAGTCGAACATCTCAACGATCTCGTCTTTCGTGGCGGTCTGGTCGAGACACAGCCGGCCGACATCGGACAGCAGGGTGAAGTTGACGACACCCCCGACATTCTTCTTGTCGTGCGTCATGAGCTCATAGAGGCGGTCGTAGTCCTTGCAGTCGAAGGCGAACGTTCCATAATGATTCCGGATGTAGCTGACAGTCTGCCTCATCTTCCCCTCAGGAAAACCGGCACGGCGACAGCTCAGATAGAGTTCGCAGACTAATCCCCACGCTACGGCGTAACCGTGGAGCACCGGCCTGCCCGCGCTGAGGGCGAGGCTTTCGAAGGCGTGCCCCACGGTGTGCCCGAGGTTGAGCGCCTTGCGCAGGCCGCGTTCAAGGGGGTCCTGGGCCACAATATCTTCCTTCACACGGATGCTCCGCGCGACGAGCCCTTGCAGCACGGCGAAGTCGGGCACGTCGAGGTCAAAGCGCAGCAGCTCGGCCCAGTGCGCCTCGTCGCTGATCAGCCCGTGCTTCACCATCTCGGCATAGCCGGAACGCAGGTTGGCTGCGTCGAGCGTGCGGAGGAAAGCCGTATCAATCACGACAGCCACCGACTTGTTGAAAACGCCGACCTCGTTTTTCAGGCCGTTGAAGTTGATGCCCGTCTTGCCGCCGACTGCCGCGTCCACCATGGCCAACAGCGTGGTGGGCACGTTGACATAGCGTATGCCCCGCTTGAAGGTCGACGCCGCAAAGCCGCCAAGGTCAGTTACCATGCCGCCACCAAGGCAGACAAGGAGCGAGTGGCGCGAGGCGCCGCCCTGGCCGAGCTGCCGCCAGACGTCGGCCAGCGTCGTGAGGGTCTTGTGGGTGTCGGTGGCGCCGATGACGATGCTCCCCGCAGTGCGCAGGGCGTCGCAATCGGCCACGAGGGGGCGGCAGAGGCGCTCCGTCGTCTCGTCGGTCAGCAGGAACACGCGGTCGGGGGCCGCATCGGCCACAAGGCGCGCTATTTCGGCGCCCGGCGTATGGGTCAGAAGAATGGCTTGATCGTTCATGGTCGTATCTGTCATTAGCATCAAGGATTATTCGCCGCGCTCGTAACGTTCGATGGCCTCCCGCAAGCTGGCGGGGATGTCGACCGACTCCTGCGCCGTAAGCGAGAAGCAGACCATCGTCGTCGAGCACTGGCACATGACGTCGCCCGTCTCTGTGTTGACGGCGCGCTGGAAGAGGCGGAAACTCTTGTGTCCGAGATGGACGGTGGCCGTCTCGATTTCGATAGGGTCACCGTAGAAAATGGGACGGATGAAGTCGGCGTTGATGTTGGCCACGACGGGCACGACGTCGTCCTGCTCGAAACCGCCGCCGAGCACGGCGTGCATGTATTCCACCTTGCCCAAATCGTAAAGCGAGAAGTAGGCCGTGTTGTTGACGTGGCCGAAACGGTCGACGTCGTTGAAACGCACCTGCACGGGCATGCGGTGGCGGAAAGTAGGGATGGGTTCTTCCATGTCTTGGTCAGAAAGCAGCCGGGCCGAAGTAGTTGCGCGCCACACGCTCCAAGCGGCCGCGGTCGGGGACGAGCTCCATCGTCTCGTCGTCGACGCGGCAAAGCTCGCGCAGGGCGTAGAGGTCGTCGGCTTCGTCGGTCCCGCCCGAGCCGCCCGGGCGGAACAGGTGGTTGCGCGCGTCGGCCACGTGGACGCGCCCGACGTTGTAATCGGCCGTTCCGGGCGAGGCCGCCAGCTGTGCCGCCACATAAGCGGCCAGCGCGTCGATAAAGTCAGTCACTTCGTCACTCATCGGCAGGCTGCGGGTTAATCTTGGGGCAAAGATAGTGCAAACGAGTGGAATGCGGGGCGAGTTGACAAGGGAAACTCGCACACGCATGACCGAGTGCAGCCTATCTTCGCGCAGCAAAGAGGAAAACGGGTGGAATGGCTGCACGGAAAGCCGCAGGATTTGCGGACGCCACATCTTTCGTAGGGGCGACATTCATGTCGCCCGGGACACCGCCAAGGCTGCCGCGGGAGCCAATCTGCACGCGGGAACGATGCGCCCGACATCCGGGCGTCACAAGTGGCGCCCCTACGTTTTTCCATATACTGGCAGAACGACCGGACTGCTGCGTAGGGGCGACATTCATGTCGCCCGGGACACCGCCGGGGCTGCCGCGGGAGCCTTCACTGGTGGTGCCCGTTTCGCCGACCCGGCGGACAGGCGATACGGTCAGTGCGATAGGAAAAACGGTCAGGGCGACAGGAATTTCTGTCGCACTGACTGTTTTTCGCGTCAGGGCGGCCGTGGCGGCAAGGGGCATCAGGGGAAGGCCAGCACGTAGGTCCCGCCACGCCGGGTGGCGAAACGAAGGGTGTCCGGACCGAGGGTTTCGGAATCGACCGGGCGGCCTGCCGCGTCTGTCACGGTAGCCTGCGCCGCGCCCGCACAGACCACTGTACACACCTGCCCACCGTCCGAACGTACAACGGCGCGGCGCAAGCGCCCTCCTGTCCAGGACTGGTCGACCGTAAAGCCTCCCACGGCGCGCAGGCCCTCGATACTCCCCTCAGGCCATGCCGACGGCAGGGCTGGCAACAGGCGGAGTGTGCCGTCGTAACTTTGCAGGAGCATCTCGGCGATGCCCGCACACGCACCGAAGTTTCCGTCAATCTGAAAAGGAGCATGGGCATCGAGAAGGTTGAAGTAGACGCCGCCGGCCCGCTGATCGACGTCGTACGACGTGGCATGACGCAAGGCAGAACGCAGGATGCGGTGGGCATGGTCGCCATCAAGGGCGCGCGCCCAAAGGTTGACTTTCCACCCCATAGACCACCCGGTCGACACGTCGCCCCTCAGGCGGAGCGAATTCACCGCCGCCGGAAACAGGCTGTCGGCCGGCGTAAGCTGCCCGAGCGGATAAAGGCACATGAGGTGTGAGAGGTGGCGGTGGCCGTCCTCGCCGTTCTCATAGCTGCTGTATTTCCATTCGCGCAAGAGGGCGTCACCCCGCCTGACACCGTGGTGCACGTCGCCCCAAGCGCCGGTGTAGTTCTCGGTGCGCAACCCGCGGTCAAGGCTGGCATACTTCGCGCGCAGATCGCGGACGAAGGCGCTGTCGACGCCCTCCGCGTCCGCGCCGAGCACCTCAATGGCAGCAAGGACATTGCCGAACAAGTCGCAGACGAGCTGCTGGCTGTGCGCCGTGGCGTCCTGACGGACGACGGCAGGATTGTTCTGCTCCGGGGAATACTCGTCGGGGCACACCCAAGTGCCATCGTGGATCACGCGGTCGCGGACGAGCCGTTCAAGCCAGAACCGCGCCGCACCAAGCATCACCGGGAAGCCACGCTCCCGGAGGTAGTTGCGGTCAAGGGTGTAACGGTAATGCTGCCAGCAGTGCGAGGCATACCAGGCGTTGGCCGACACGTTGTTCTCACCCCAGTCCGACTGCCCGAAGATGTTGTTCTGTGTGAAGCACGTCCACCCCGTCGTCGCGCCTGACTGCCGGGCGTAAGCGCGCCACTGCGGCTGGACGACCGCCATGTTATAGAGGTAGTCAAGAAAGGGCAGGTGGAGTTCCGAAAGGTTTGTTGGCTCGGCCGGCCAGTAGTTCATCTGCACGTTGATGTTTGAGTGGATGTCCGACTGCCACGGCGGATCGGCCGAATTGTTCCACAGGCCTTGCAGGTTGGCCGGGAGAGCGACGCCGCGCGACGAGGCGATGAGCAGGTAGCGCCCGTAAACGAAGTAAAGCCGTTCGAGTGTCAGCGCGTCGGGCGTTCCGGCGTTGTCGCCGGACTGGTTATATCGGCGGATGAGCTCGTCGGTCGGCAGGACGCTCTGCGCGGTGGCAAGGTCGAAGCGCACGCGCCCGAAGAGCCTGCGATGGTCGGCCACGTGGCGCGCATGGAGCACCCGCCATCCCCGCGCGGCGGCCTCTTCGGCCCGGCGGTCAACGCGGGCGGCCAGTCCCTCGGAACCCGAGACGTAGGTGGGGCTGACGGGGTCGTAGTCCGTGGCTGCGGCCAGCACGAGGAGCACCTCGTCCGCACCCCGCACCACGACGCCTCCGGCGCCGGCCGTCATCTGTCCGCCCACCGGCACCACGCGCAGACTGGCGGCATACCCCACCGTGGTGAGC
>HF989199.1:0-10010 GCA_000431275.1 Prevotella sp. CAG:755
GACCCGCCTCTTCCGCCTGAGCCGCATAGTGGCGGGCTACTCCGGCATACCCATCCCGAGCAACGCGCCCATCACGGGCGAGAGTGTGTTCACCCAAGTGGCCGGCGTGCACGCCGACGGCGACAACAAGAGCGGCCTCTACTGCAACGCGCTCCTGCCCGAGCGCTTCGGGCGACGCCGCGAGTACGCCCTGGGCAAGAACAGCGGAAAGGCGAACATCCTGCGCAACCTTGAAGAACTCGGGCTTGAACTCACGCCCGACGAAGCCCGCCGTGTGACACGCCGCATCATCGAACTGGGCGACCGCAAAGAGCTCGTGACGCAAGAAGACCTGCCATACATCGTCGCCGACGTCCTCAAACACGACGCCCCCGACGACCGCGTGAAGCTCGTCAGCTACGTCGTCACCACGGCCAACGGCCTGCGTCCCTGCGCCTCCTTACGCATCAGCATAGACGGCACAGAGTACGAAGCCAGTGCCGCCGGCGACGGACAGTATGACGCCTTCATGCGCGGGCTGCACAAGATCTTTGAACGGAGGCTGCAACGCAAGCTCCCGAAACTGACCAACTACGCCGTCACCATACCGCCCGGCGGCCGCACCGACGCTTTCGTCCAGACGGTCATCACGTGGGAACGCGACGGCAGGGAATTCCGCACGCGCGGACTCGACGCCGACCAGACCGACGCCGCCATACAAGCCACCATCCGTATGCTCAACCTGCTCTGCACAGCGCCCAAAGGCAGCGGGGCAGCCACAGACGAATCAAACGATAACCCCAATTAAACCAAGAATGAAACTGAACATTGCAGTACTTGCCGGCGACGGCATCGGCCCTGAGATCTCCGTACAGGGCGTAGCAGTCATGCAGGCCGTCGGCCAACGCTTCGGCCATGAATTTACGTTCAACGATGCCCTCGTCGGAGCAGCGGCCATCGACGCCGTGGGCGACCCCTTCCCCGAAGCCACCTACGAAACCTGCCGCTCGGCCGACGCCGTGCTCTTCTCCGCCGTAGGCGACCCGAAGTACGACAACAATCCCGCGGCCACCGTCCGCCCCGAACAGGGCCTGCTCGCAATGCGCAAGAAGCTCGGCCTGTTCGCCAACATCCGCCCGGTCGAAACCTTCGACTGCCTCGTGCATAAATCGCCGCTTAAAGACGAGCTCGTGCGTGGCGCCGACTTCATCTGCATCCGCGAACTGACGGGCGGCATGTACTTCGGCGAAAAACATGAAGGCGACGACATGGCTTTCGATACGAACAAGTACACACGCCCGGAGGTCGAGCGCATTCTCCGCGTAGCCTATGATTATGCCCGCCGCCGTCGCCGCCACCTCACCGTGGTCGACAAGGCCAACGTGCTGGCCTCCTCACGTCTTTGGCGCCGCGTGGCGCAAGAGATGGCGCCCGAATACCCCGACGTGACGACGGACTACATGTACGTGGACAACGCCGCGATGCGCATGATCCAGGAGCCGACGTTCTTCGACGTCATGGTGACGGAAAATACCTTTGGAGACATTCTGACGGACGAAGGATCGTGCATCACGGGGTCCATGGGCCTGCTTCCTTCCGCTTCGACGGGCGAGGGCACACCGGTGTTTGAACCCATCCACGGTTCGTGGCCGCAAGCCAAGGGGCTGAACATCGCCAACCCCGTAGCTCAGATTCTGTCGGTCGCTATGCTCTTCGACTATTTCGACCTGAAAGACGAAGCCGCCGCAGTGCGCAGCGCTGTCAACGCCTCGCTCGACGAGGGCGTCCGTACTCCTGAGATCCAAGTACCGGGCGGGGCACACTTCGGCACCGACGCGGTCGGTGCCTGGATTGCCGACCGCGTGTGCCAGGCCTGACCCCGGGTCTCTCCCGCAGCTGCCGCGGGGCCGCAGCCGTCCGTCCGGCCAGCGCCCCGCAGTGATACCTCCAACAGAAGCAGTTCCCGTTCAGGCTGTCCGGCTGACAGCATGAGCGGGAACTGCTTCTGTTTATACCGACCGCCGGAGCTTAGGCCCAGGCATCGTAATAGTCCGAATCGGTGAAGCTGGCCGTATAATACGCAGCCTTTTCGCGCAAGTTGTCGAGCGCCTCATCGGGCGTCTCCCCGAAAGCGCAGTTACGGTAGTCGCCTACGACATAAGCGATAAAGAGTCCGTCTTCCGTAGGTTCAACGGTAAGATTGTTCAAAGGGAAATCTTCCATGTCTGTCAGTTTTTTGAATGCCTACGCAAAGGTGGCCTGATTCTATGACAAAAGCATTGCTTTCTTATGACGAAACGGTGATGATTTCCCGCGCTGCGGCAATGCCCCGCCGGTGGCCGCCGCTCAATCGCCGATGCGCATGAAGTCGCTCATCACGTCGTCCGAGACGAAAAGGCCACGGCGTGTCAGACGCAGCACACCGTCTTCCATTCGTAGCCTCCCGGCCCTGACATGTGGCATGGCTGTCCGCACCACTTCGGCACATGCCTCCCGCCCGAAGCGAGCTTCGACCCGGTCGAGCCGAAGGCCGTCGGACATGCGCAGCGAAGTGAGAATGAGGTCGTTGAACTGCTCGTCGGCCGTCAGATGCTCCACCTCGTGAGGCACGCAGGGCGACGCATCGAGATAAGCGCGGAGGTCGGGCAGGTTGCGCCGGCGGCAGGCTTCGCCGTCAAAGGAATGGGCACCCGGACCGCAGCCGATGTAAGGCGCACCAGTCCAATAGGCCGTATTATGACGGGCACGGTGTCCCGCGAGGGCGAAGTTCGAAATCTCATAATGCTCAAAGCCCGCGCGGGCCGTGCGGTCCATCAAACGCTCAAAGAGAGCGAGGCTCAGCTCGTCGCTGGCCTCGTCCACCTCTCCCCGGCTGCGCATCCGCCAAAGCTCCGTGCCTTCCTCGTAGATAAGGGCATAGGCCGACAAGTGGGCCACAGGCAAGGCCAGCGCCCGGTCAAGGTCGGCCTCCCACTGCGCCTGGGTCTGCCCGGGCAGGCCATAAATCAAATCGACGCTCAGGTTGTCAATTCCCGCACGGAAAAGGCGTTCGACAGCCGCCGTAGCCTGGCTTCCGCTATGGCGCCGGCGCAGGAGCCGCAGGGCGTCGTCGTCAAAGGTCTGCACACCGAGGCTCACGCGGTTCACCGGCAACGCCGCGAGAGCGGCGACATAGTCGGGCGTCAGGTCGTCGGGATTTGCCTCAATCGTCACTTCGGCGTCGGGCGCCACTGCATAAGCGTCGTAAACGGCCGCCAGCAGACGTTCCAACTCGTCCGGCGCAAGCTGCGAGGGCGTTCCGCCTCCCAGATAGACCGTAGCCAGGCGGCGCCCGTCGGCTTCGTCGGCACGGCGGGCCAGCTCGCGGCTGAGGGCGCCGACATAGCGCTCCCGCTCAGCCGCCCCGAACGTGGTGGAATAGAAGTCGCAATACACGCAGCGACGCTGACAGAAAGGGATGTGCAAGTAAAGCCCCGTCATGCTTCGTCACTGGGGATGAGCGCACAGTCATGGCGCGTGCGCAGGGAAATCCACGCCACGACCAGCCCGAACGTGATGAACGCACAGACCGATCCTTCGATGCCGAAGTCGCCCCCGCTGAGCCACCACGGCCCGGAGGGCTCCATAAGGAGCAGGCGGGGATTGCCGATACCGCTCACGTTGAAACCGGCCATACTCTGCGCGGCATTCCACCCGAAGTGGAACGCCGTGGCGGCGGCCAGCCCCATACGGATGCGCAGGATGGCCAGGAGGACACCTGCGAGAAATACATTGACAAAGGCGACGGACGTCATGCCCTCGTTGCCGCAATGAAAGAGCGCAAAGACAAGCGCCGTCGCCGCTACGGCCACACGTGTGCCCGCCGCCCGGCGCCAGACGCCCAGCAGGAAGCCACGGAAGCCCACTTCTTCGAAAAAGGCAATCGGCAAGCAAGCCGCGGCGAAAGCTGCGGCCAGATCCGGACGCGCCGAGCAGCCGACGATCCGCGCACCGTCGAGGCCCACAAGGAGCGCCACAGTCACAGCCAGCAGCCCTATGCCGGCCGCTCCCCAAAGGAGCAACGCGCGCCAAGGCGACGCACCGAAAACAAACAGTTCGCGCACCGGGCGCCGCTCGACGAACCGCCACAGCAGAGGAGCTACGAGCAGAACGCCTACTCCGCTGAACGCCGTCACTACAAGCACGGCCCACTCGGACACGGCCACATCATAGCACAACGACACCGCGGCGATTGTCGCTACCCACAACAAGGCAAAAGCCACAGTGAGCCCGCATGCGACAGCGCACTTCTTCAATATATCCCAGAAGTTCATAAATGTCTTAAAGTTGTCTTACGCCCGCCAAAGATAGTGAAAGGCGGGCGCCGGAGCAAGAGAATACATGCTTTTCTACCCGCCCGGCCGGGCGGAAAAACACCCGCGAGCAACAACCGGCCTGACGGACGGGACGGAAGCAGCGACAGAATTTACAGGTCGGCTGACAGAAATGCCTGTCACTGCGACAGAAAAACCTGCCACTGTCACGGAAAATCCCGTCGCGAAAACCACGCGGGGCAGCACGGCATAATGCCTTCCTCCCGCGGCTGCGAAGCACACCTTACGCACCCCGCCCAATCGGCCGGCGGCTTTCCGGCTTCTTCCACGTACTGTTCAAGAAGAAAGATGCTTTTGGAATACTTTCAGACACCGTAAAATTTCTATTTATCAGTATTTCAATCAATTACAAACAACTAACGGAAAACTTTCATCCGCTGTAAAACTTTCCAGTTGGCCAATACGTATAATCCAAAAGTTATCCGTAGCTTTGCAGGGCTGTCGGGAACGCCCCCGTCCCCCGTCCCAACGCGAACCGCATCCGCGGCAACGGGACGCCACAGTGCACCTCGACTACGAAGGACACTAACCCTCTAACCTATATATTATAGTGGAACAGAAAACCTATACTTACGACGAAGCGTTCGAAGCGACCCTTGCCTACTTCAAGGGCGACGAACTTGCCGCCCGGGTCTGGGTGAACAAGTACGCAATGAAGGATTCGTTCGGTCACATCTTCGAGCTTACCCCGACGGACATGCACTGGCGTCTGGCACGTGAGGTGGCCCGCATCGAAAAGAAGTACAAAAATCCGGTGTCGGCGGAAGAGATTTTCAACCTCTTCGACCATTTCCGCTACATCATTCCCGCGGGCAGCCCCATGACCGGCATCGGCAACGACCAGCAAATCGCCTCGCTCTCGAACTGCTTTGTCATCGGCCTTGCCGGCGACGCCGACTCCTATGGCGCCATCATGAAAATCGATGAGGAACAAGTGCAGCTCATGAAGCGCCGCGGCGGCGTGGGCCACGACCTCTCGCAAGTGCGCCCCAAGGGTTCGCCCGTCAAGAACTCCGCCCTGACCTCCACAGGCCTTGTCCCGTTCATGGAGCGGTACAGCAACTCCACCCGCGAGGTAGCACAGGACGGCCGCCGCGGGGCTCTGATGCTTTCTGTCAGCATCAAGCATCCCGACGCCGAAGCTTTCATCGACGCCAAAATGGCAGAAGGAAAAGTGACCGGAGCCAACGTCAGCGTAAAGATTGACGACGAATTCATGCAAGCCGCCATCGACGGCCGCCCCTACGTGCAGCAATTCCCCATCACGGGCAACGACCCCATGGTGAGCAAGGAAATCGACGCCCGCGCGCTGTGGCGGAAAATCGTGCACAACGCTTGGAAATCCGCCGAACCGGGCGTGCTTTTCTGGGACACCATCCTGCGCGAAAGCATCCCCGACTGCTACGCCGACCTCGGCTTCCGGACCGTCTCGACAAACCCGTGCGGAGAAATCCCCCTCTGTCCTTACGACAGCTGCCGCCTGCTCTCGCTCAACCTTTACTCCTACGTGAAGAACCCCTTCACTGCCGAGGCCTCGTTCGACTTCGACCTCTTCCGCCGCCACGTCGAGCTGGCGCAACGCATCATGGACGACATCATCGACCTCGAACTCGAAAAAATCGACCTTATCCAACAGAAAATCGATTCCGACCCGCAGAGCGACGAGATCAAGCAGACAGAACGCCACCTGTGGGAAAAAATTTACAAGAAAACCGGCCAAGGCCGACGCACCGGCGTGGGCATCACCGCCGAAGGCGACATGCTCGCCGCCATGGGCCTGCGCTACGGCACGGAAGAAGCCACAGCCTTTGCGGTCGAAGTGCAACGCACACTGGCTCTCTCGGCCTATCGTTCGTCCGTAACGATGGCACGTGAGCGCGGGGCATTCGAAGTGTACGACACCGAGCGCGAGAAGAACAACCCCTTCATCCTGCGCATCATGGAAGCCGATCCGGAACTCTATAACGACATGGCGCGCTACGGCCGACGCAACATCGCCTGCCTGACCATAGCCCCGACCGGCACCACCAGCCTCATGACACAGACCACCTCAGGCATCGAACCGGTCTTCATGCCCGTCTACAAGCGCCGCCGTAAGGTCAACCCGGGCGATCCAGCCGTCCACGTGGACTTCGTCGACGAGACGGGCGACGCCTTCGAGGAGTACATTGTCTACCACCACAAGTTCCTCGTCTGGATGCAGACCCAGGGAATCGACACAGAGCGACGGTACACACAAGACGAGATAGACCGCCTCGTCGAGCGCTCCCCCTACTACAAGGCCACGGCCAACGACGTCGACTGGCTCATGAAAGTGAAAATGCAGGGAGCCATCCAGAAATGGGTGGACCACAGCATCAGCGTCACCGTCAACCTCCCGGCCGACGTCGACGAGGAACTCGTCAACCGCCTATACGTCGAGGCGTGGCGCTCGGGCTGCAAAGGTTGCACCATCTACCGCGACGGCTCGCGCGCCGGCGTCATGATCAGCGTCAAGAAGAAGGACGAGAAAGCCCAGTTGCCCGAATGCCTGCCCCCGAAAGTGGTAGAGCGCCGTCCGGAAGTGCTGGAATGCGACGTCGTCCGCTTCCAGAACAACAAGGAGAAGTGGGTGGCGTTCGTCGGCCTGCTTGAAGGACATCCCTACGAGATATTCACAGGACTTCAAGACGACGACGAGGGCATCGTCCTGCCTAAGACCGTCACGTCGGGACGCATCATCAAGAAAGTCAACCCCGATGGTACGAAACGCTACGACTTCCAGTTTGAAAACAAGCGCGGCTACAAGACTACCGTCGAGGGACTCTCGGAAAAATTCAACCCTGAGTATTGGAACTACGCCAAACTTATTTCGAGCGTCCTGCGCTACCGTATGCCCATCGACCACGTCATCCGTCTCGTCGACAGCCTCCAACTCGAGAGCGAGACCATCAACACGTGGAAGAACGGCGTCACGCGTGCCTTGAAACGCTACGTCACCGACGGCACCGCCGCCCGGGGCCAGAAGTGCCCCAACTGCGGACAGGAGACCCTTGTCTATCAGGAGGGCTGCCTCATCTGCAAGAACTGCGGCGCCTCGCGGTGCGGATAGGCCGCCGGCCCGAACGGCCACACGCCCGGACGGCTCGGACAATCAGACACGGAGGGGGCAGCCGCACGGCTGTCCCCTCCTTTTTCGCCCTGCACGGCCAGTCCATGGGCCGGGCGGAAAGAACGGGCGGCCGGACCGTGATTCCTGTCAGCCGGACCGTGATTCCTGTCACTGCGACAGGATTTCCCGTCAGCCGTCCCACTGAAACACCCTCAACCCCACAAAACATGAAACCCGCGACAACCGCCCCAATCCCAGTTCCCGCCGCAAGCGACGACCGGCCGGCCGACACCTGCGGCGTCGACAGACTCACCATCCGCCTCGACGGCCTCCGCTTCCACGCCCGCCACGGCGTCAGCGAGCAGGAACGCCTCATCGGACAGGACTTCACCGTCAGCCTGAGGCTCGACGTCATCCCCGACAGCCGTGCCCTCATCGCCGACCAGCTTGACGGCACGGTCAATTACGCCGCCGTCTACGCCCTCGTCCGCCGCGAGATGGAGCAACCCTCCCGACTCGTCGAACACGCGGCCGCCCGCATCGCACGCAGCCTGCTGACGGACTTTCGGGCCATACAGAGCGTCCACATCACCGTTCTGAAAGACAATCCTCCCGCCGGTGCCGACTGCCACGGAATGGGCATCGAGCTCACCGCCAGCCGCCGGACGTCCGCCCCACCGCACCAGACGGAGGTACAGGCTAAGACTTTAACACAAAATAAGGAGTAAAAGCGTCCGCAATCGGCCGGGAAGCACGAACTTTGAGCCGTAAACGATTTGCCTATGAACCTCACAGACACCGACACCCGTTTCCTGCGCGAAGCCATCCGCCTGGCCAGCGAAAGTGTCGCCGAGGGCGGCGGCCCGTTCGGCGCCGTCATTGTCCTTGGCGGTGAAGTGCTGGCCCGCGCCGCCAACCGCGTCACTCCCGACCACGACCCCACCGCACACGCCGAAGTCCGCGCCATCCGCCTGGCGTGCGACCGCCTCGCCTCGCACGACCTCACGGGCGCCACGCTCTACGCCTCGTGCGAGCCCTGCCCCATGTGCCTCGGCGCCATCTACTGGGCACGCATCAGCCGCCTGGTCTATGCCGCCTCGAAGGACGACGCTGCCCGCGCGGGCTTCGACGACGCCTTCATCTACCGCGAGCTGGCGCTTGATCCCGCAGACCGCAGCCTGTCCTCGGCCCGCCTCCTGGCCGACGAGGGCCATGAACCGTTCGAACGCTGGATGGAGAAAACGGACCGCTGCGAATACTGAAAACGAAATCCTCTCTCAAAAAACAGGACCATGCAAACGCACACACAGAAAGTAGCCGCCTTGGGCGAAGTGCTTTGGGACATGCTCCCCGAAGGACGACGCCTCGGCGGCGCACCGACCAATTTCGCCTGCCACGTCGCACAATTCGGCCTCGACGCCTGCCTGGTGAGCGCCGTCGGCGACGACGAACCGGGGCACACTGCCCTCGACGAACTCAACCGCCGTGGCCTCGGCCGCTACATCGCCGTCGTGCCGGACCATCCGACGGGCACGGTCGGCGTGCAGCTTGACGCGGCAGGCGTCCCGGCTTATGAAATCCGCCGCGACGCCGCCTGGGACTTCATCCCATGGACCGACGCGCTTGCGGAACTGGCCGCCGGGGTGCAGGCCGTCTGTTTCGGCACACTGGCGCAGCGTTCGCCCGTCAGCCGGCAGACCCTCACGCGCTTTCTCGACACCATGCCGCGCGACGGGAAGCGTCTCCGCGTGCTTGACGTCAACCTGCGCCCGCCCCTCCCAGCCGACGACACGATAGTCGATGCGCTGGCACGATGCAATGTGCTCAAACTCAACGACGAAGAATTGCCCCGCGTGACGGCAGCCGTAGGGCTTCCGCCCGACACTCCTCCCGAAGAAGCCGCCCGGCGTCTTGTGGCCGACTGCGGCCTGCGGGCGCTCATCCTGACGTGCGGCGCGACGGGCAGCCACGTATTCACACCCGAGGCCGAAAGCCACTTGGCCACCCCCGAAGTCGACGTGGCCGACACAGTGGGCGCTGGCGATTCGTTCACCGCCGCATTCACAGCCGCCCTCCTCTGCGGAGCGGACGTGGCCAAGGCCCACCGGCTCGCCGTGCGCACGTCGGCCTACGTCTGCACGCAGCACGGCGCCACGCCGACCCTGCCCGCAGACATCACGCAAGCCACCCGCTGACCACCCGCAGCCGGGGCGCTCTCCCGGAAACGTCGACACACGACACGGGCCGGTGCGACAATCAATCCCGTCGCACCGGCCCGTGTCGTGTGTCGGCAGCCGCAAGCCCAAGCCGGCCGCTCCTTCATCCCAGCCAGCCGTCCCGTAAATCCTGCCAGTTATTCAGGAATCACGGCCAGCCGTCCAGAATTTTCCGTCAGCCGTCGCGCCCGGACAAATCCCGCCACCGGAGATTTCATCATAAATAAGGATTGCACAGCCGGGGCGACGGGCGTAATTTTGCATCCGGATAAATGATAGAACCGCTATTCCTGATGAAACACCCACTCACGCTGCTGGTCGCATACGGCTTGGCGACCGCGCAGGCCGCAG
>HF989199.1:10030-11878 GCA_000431275.1 Prevotella sp. CAG:755
CGCAGGCCGCAGCCACCGACCTCCTTCCCGGCCTGCCGGCCGACTCCTCACGCGTCATCGACATCGAAGAAGTAGTCGTCGCAGCTACGCCCAAAGAGCATGTCCGCCTGCGCCGCCAGCCCTTGGCCTCAACCCTGCTGGGCCGCGAAGCACTCAGCCGCCGGGGCATCGCCGACGTAAAAGGCGCATCGTCCTACGTGCCCAACTTCTTCATGCCGGACTACGGCTCGCGCATCACGTCGGCCGTCTACATCCGGGGCATCGGCTCGCGCATCAACACGCCGGCTGTCAGCCTTTACGTGGACAACATGCCCTACGCCGACAAAAGCGCCTACGATTTCGACTTCCTCGACGTGGAACGCCTCGACGTGCTCCGTGGCCCTCAGGGCACCCTCTACGGGCGCAACTCGATGGGCGGGCTCGTCAGGGTCTACACCCGTGACCCCCTCAGCAGCCACGGCACCGACGTGAGCCTCGGTTTCACCACGAAATCCGACGCCCGGCGCGCCGCGTTCACCACCTACATCCACCCGTCGGAGCACATGGCCCTTTCGGTCGGGGGATTCTATAACGGGCAGGAGGGTTTCTTCCGCAACGTGACGACAGGACGGCATGCCGACGGCGGCGACGCGGCAGGCGGACGGTTGAGGGCGGTGGCCAGACCCACCTCTACGTTGAAGGTTGACTTCCAAGTGAACTATGAATACAGCGACGAGGATGCCTGTCCCTACGTCTACGAAGGTACGGTGGCCGGCGAGGAGGAACATGCAGACTTCCTGGGCCTCATCTCGCAGAACCGGCAAAGCCGCTACCGCCGCAGCCTGCTCGGCACGGGGCTGAGCGCCGAATGGCAGCAGGAAGCGTTCACCCTGTCGTCGATCACGGCCTACCAGCACCTGTCCGACCGCCTCTTCATGGACCAGGACTTCCTCGCGGACGACGTGTTCAGCCTGACACAAAGCCAACGCCTGCACGCGGTCAGCGAAGAACTGACCCTCAAAAGCCCCACCGCGCAGCGCTGGCAGTGGACCACGGGAGCCTTCTTCCTGCACCAGCGCTTGCAGACGACTTGCCCGGTCGCCTTCTACGGCGGCGGCATCGACTACCTGAACCGCCAGATGGCCCACCTGCCCATGGGGATGGAACTGGCACTGACCGACGCAGGCCTGACGTTCGACGGCGCGTTCCGCACACCGGGCACGAACGTCGCCCTCTTCCATCAGTCGACCCTCGACGACGTCCTCGTCGAGGGGCTGTCGGTCACGGCTGGCCTGCGCCTGGACTACGACCATCGCTCGCTCACACTCGACGCCGCCACCCAGGCCGACGTGAACTACCGTTTCGGCCTCTCCATGGACGGGATGCCCATGCGCGTTGAGAAAGACTTCGCCTCGAACCCCGACATGGCCGGCCGCCTGAGCAGCGACAGCTGGCAGCTGCTCCCGAAGGTGGCCGTGCAGTACGAACTGCCTGACCGGCGCGGCAACATCTACGTCACGGCCTCGAAAGGCTACCGCTCGGGCGGCTATAACATACAGGCGTATTCCGACCTGGCGCGCACGCGCCTCACGGGGCAGATGATGGGCAGCGTGAAGGGCTACTGCCAACCCGTGTTGGAGGCTTTGGTAGCCAGCCCGGCCTTCGGAATGTTCACACAAGAGCAACAGGCGTCCATCCGTCAGGGACTGGCCATCGTCAGCAGCATGCCCGACGAAATCGTCCCTGACCTTGCCACACTCGACTACAAGGCTGAAACGTCGTGGGACTACGAGGCGGGCATCCACCTGAACCTTGGCAGCGCGGTACAGGCCGACGCAGCCGTCTTCCTGATGGACACGCGCAACCAGC
>HF989200.1:0-3440 GCA_000431275.1 Prevotella sp. CAG:755
AGAATTCTGTTGCATTTGCAAGTTGAATTCAGCCGTTATAAACCGTTTTTACGTATGAAGAAGCATTACTTCTTGACGCTCTGCCTCGCGCTGCTCGGGCTGCGGGCGGAGGCTTACGACTTCTCGGCCGTGAGCGAGGGGCAGTTCCCCATCGACCTCTATTACGCAGTCAACCCCGACGGCACGACGGTCACCGTGGTCCAAGGGCCGGCCGTCTACCAGTGTGCGGCGCTCGACATCCCCGCCACCGTGACGCACGAGGGAAAGACTTACACCGTGACCACCATCGGCGCGCAGGCATTCCGCCTGGCCGACATCGGCTCGTTTGAGTTGCCGAACACCATCACCACCATACAGAACGCCGCTTTTCAAGGCTGCGACGGGACGCCCGTGTCGTTCCCCACGTCGTTGAAGTTCATCGGCGATAACGCTTTTGAGGGAGCCCACATTGTCGAGGCCGTCCTCCCCGAGGGCTTGGAGCACCTCGGCACGCGCGCCTTCTCGGCTTGGTACAACAACATCAACCCCGGCACGCTCTGGCACGTCGTCCTGCCCTCGACCCTCACTGAGATGGGCGATTATGTGTTCGAGTATCAGGCCCATCTGACTGACCTGACTCTTCCGGACAACATGACGGAAATCCCAGACTACACCTTCCAGAACTGTGGCAACCTGACGACGGTCGACCTGCCCGATGCCTTGCAGCGCATCGGCTATCAGGCTTTCGCGAACACCGGATTGACGGGTGTAACGTTCCCTGCGACGCTGACGGAGATAGCAGGAAATGCGTTCCAAGCTGCGCCGCTCACCGAAGTCACCCTGCCTGACAACGTCACTAAGCTGGGGGAAAACGCGTTTGCCAGTTGTGGGCAACTACGGCGCATTACTTTTTCAGCCGGGCTTACCGAACTGCCCGACAGAATCTGTTCGTATTGTGACCAACTCACCGAAGTGAACATTCCAGACGGCATCCAAAGCATCGGAACGTTCGCGTTTGACCATTGCACCCGACTAACGTCCATCTCGTTACCCGAGAGCGTGACGGCGTTGGGTAACTTCGTCTTTGGCAATTGCGGCCTGACTAAGTTTACTTTCCCGTCCGGCATCACGAGCGTAGGGACGGGTGTGTTCAACAACTGTACGGATCTGACGGAAGTAGCGTGGCCCGCGTCACTTACGACGTTGAGCGACCAGACTTTTTCCGGCTGCACGGCGCTCACGACGGTCAATCTCCCCGAAGGGCTGACTGCCATCGGCAATAGCGCTTTTAGTGGCTGCATCGCTTTGGCACATCTTGACATTCCCGTGGGCGTAACGACGATTGGGAAAAACGTTTTTGGGTATTGCACGGCGCTCACTTCGATCGAACTCCCCCACACGCTCACCAGCATCGGAAGTTATGCGTTCTCTCCTTCTGGCCTGACGGAGATTGACGTGCCGCAGTCGGTCACGGAACTGGGAGGCGGCCTCGTGCGGGATTGTGAGGACATCACGGCGTTCCGCATACGCAACGCCATCCCGCCGCGCATCATCGACAGTCCGGACGTTATTGTCAGCGAGTCCACAGGCGCTCACTGCACGCTCTACGTGCCCGAGGGCAGCAAGGCAGATTATGAGGCCGCCGAGGCGTGGGCCAACTTCGGCGCCATCGTCGAGGAAGCGGCCGCCCCGAACACCATCTACCGCATCACGGCGCAGCCTGCGAGCTACGGTACGCTCCGCCTCACCGCCGGCGACGAGACGGGCACTACGGTCGACGTCCGTCGCGGCTCCGAGGTGACGGTCGAGGCCGTTCCGGCCGAAGGTTACGCCCTCACGCAGCTCCAGATGAACGGCGAAGATGTCACGGCCGCCGTCGAGGACGGCCGGTATACGATTCCGTCGGTCGAGGCGAACGCTTCGTTTATAGCCACGTTTAGCCGTGTCCCCGTGACGTTGTCGCTGTCGAGCGGCGAGGGCGGAACGATGGACGTGACGGTGCCTTACGGCGACACGTTCACTCTTGCGCTCACGCCGGCCGACGGCTGGACGCTGAACGCCGCTTATCTGGACGGCCTGGATGTGACGGCCGACGTGGCGGAAGGCGGTCTTTACACTACGCCCGAGCTCATGCGTGATGCTGCGTTGGCTGTCTCGTTCGAGAAGACCGTCGGCATTGAAAACGCCGGGGTGGTTTCGCAGGCCCGTGCCTACGCCGACCGCTCGGGGCGCCTTGTCGTCGAAGGCTTGGGAAGCACCGAGAGGGCCGATGTGCTGACTGCTTCCGGACAGCGCCTTGCCACACTGACCGCCGAGGGCGGACGGGCCACGTGGCAGCTCCCCGCACCGGGCACGTACGTCGTCCGTGTGCCGGGCAAGGGCATCAAAGTGGGGTATTGAACCAGACGTGCCCTCCGGTGCAGGTCTGCAAAATGCGGCCCGTGTGCCGGAAATTCTTGAAGCAGTGACAGGAATTCCTGCCAGCCGTCTGAGAAAAACGGCCAGCCGTCCCGGGCGTCCGGGGTGGCTGGCCGTTCTCTTTTTCGCCTTGTCCGTTCCGGCGGGCGGAGGAGGACTGTTGTCCGTACGTCGCTTTGTGCGTGCATGGGTGGCGGATGGAGTCCGTCTTCTGGCTTCCGGCAGGCTCCGCCCGGGAACGCTTGTTCGAAAAAGCCTTGGCATTTCGCCCATAGTTTTACTCGTTTTGCGTATCTTTGTCCCGCGAAGCCGCGTCGGCCGTCTGCTTGTTGCGTGCCTGTTTGCCGGACGCTGTGCCCGCAGGTCTGGGAAAGCGGTTTGCTTAATTCCAGTTGTCCATGAAAACAGAAGAAATGACTTACTTGCCTCCACTTACGTTTACTCCGGTCCTGAAACAGACAGTCTGGGGAGGGGCGCATATCGCCCGCCAGCGCGGGCTTGACGCCGGGCGTTACGGACACATCGGCGAGAGCTGGGAACTCAGCGGCCTGCCCGGCGACGAAAGCCCCGTGGCCGGCGGTCCTTTCGAAGGGCGCACGCTGAGCAGCCTGTTGGCCGAGCGGGGAGAACAGTTGGTGGGACGGGCGTGCTTCGACCGCTGGGGCACGCGCTTCCCTATATTGGTGAAGTTTATCGACTCGGCGCGCGACCTCTCCGTGCAGGTGCACCCCGGCGACGCCCAGGCCGCCCGCGAGGGGCGGCGGGGTAAGAACGAGATGTGGTACGTGGTCAGTGCCGACGAGGGCGCCCGCCTGTTGTGCGGATGGAGCCGCGAGGTGACACCCGACGGCTTCCGGCGTTTGATCGAGTCCGGCGAAGTGCTTGATGTCGTCGCCGCGTGGCCCGTCAGCCCGGGCGACCTTTTCTATCTCCCGGCCGGGCGTATCCATGCCCTTGGCGGCGGGATGCGGGTCATTGAGATTCAGGACGCGAGCGACGTCACGTATCGCGTCTACGACTACGGCCGGCTCGGTCTCGACGGC
>HF989200.1:3534-11371 GCA_000431275.1 Prevotella sp. CAG:755
ACTGCCGCACCCGCTACACGCTTGAGGCGGGCCGGCCGCAGCCCGTGGTGAGCGCGCCGCACTTCACGACGAGCCTGCTCGAACTGACCGCACCCTATGCCGCCGACCTTGCCGGCCGCGACACGTTCGTGCTCGTCACCTGCGCAGCCGGTCGTGTGGCCCTCAGTGACGCCCACGGCTTCCGTGCCGAACTGGGTGTGGCCGCAACGGCCTTGTTGCCCGCCACGACGGCGTGCGTCAACCTTGAACCCCTCATGGCCGGAACGCGCGTGCTCCTGACAGTGCCGGCCGGTATTATCGCATAACCCCACAAAACTGACAGATATGGCAAAAGTAGCGCTAATCTCAGGCATCACAGGGCAAGACGGTTCGTTCCTTGCCGAGTTTTTAATTGACAAAGGTTACGAAGTGCACGGCATACTGCGCCGCTCTTCTTCTTTTAACACCGGTCGCATCGAGCACCTCTATCTCGACGAGTGGGTGCGCGACATGAAAAAACAACGCCTTGTCAACCTCCATTGGGGCGACATGACGGATTCCAGCTCGCTTATCCGTATTATCCAGCAGGTGCAGCCGGACGAAATCTATAACCTCGCGGCGCAGAGCCACGTCAAGGTGTCGTTCGACGTGCCGGAGTACACCGCCGAGGCCGACGCCGTGGGCACGCTCCGCATGCTCGAAGCAGTCCGCATCCTGGGCATGGAGAAACGGACGCGCATCTACCAGGCCTCGACGTCGGAACTCTTCGGCAAGGTGCAGGAGGTGCCGCAACGTGAGACTACACCCTTCTATCCCCGCAGCCCATACGGTGTGGCCAAGCAGTACGGCTTTTGGATTACGAAGAACTACCGTGAAAGCTACGGCATGTTTGCCGTCAACGGCATCCTTTTCAACCACGAGAGCGAGCGCCGCGGCGAGAACTTCGTGACGCGCAAGATCACCTTGGCCGCCGCCCGCATTGCCCAAGGCTTCCAGGACAAACTCTATCTCGGCAATCTCGACGCCCGTCGTGACTGGGGATATGCCAAGGACTACGTCGAGTGTATGTGGCTCATCCTCCAGCACGACACGCCGGAGGACTTCGTTATCGCTACCGGCGAGATGCACACCGTCCGGGAGTTCGCGACACTCGCCTTCAAGGAGGCGGGCATCGAGCTGCGCTGGGAGGGCGAAGGCGTCAACGAGCGCGGCATCGACGTGGCTACGGGACGATCGCTCGTCGAAGTAGACCCGAAGTATTTCAGGCCGTGCGAGGTGGAGCAACTGCTTGGCGACCCGACGAAAGCCAAGACCCTGCTCGGTTGGAACCCGCGCAAAACGACGTTCGAAGAACTCGTGAGCATCATGGTAGCCAACGACATGCGCTTCGTCAAGAAACTTTATCTCAGAAGCCAGATGTAAGGTGGTGTCAAAGTCTTCATTACGATGAACAAAGATTCAAAAATTTACGTCGCAGGTCATCGCGGCCTTGTCGGTTCGGCCATCTGGCAGAACCTGCTTTCGAAGGGCTACACCCGTCTTGTGGGTCGCACGCACAGTGAACTTGACCTGCTCGACCCCGTGGCCGTGCGCCGCTTCTTCGACGAGGAGCGGCCCGATTGCGTTGTCCTGGCCGCCGCTCACGTCGGCGGCATCATGGCCAACAGCCGCTATCGCGCCGACTTCATCTACCAGAATTTGCAGATCCAGCAGAACGTGATAGGGGAGAGCTTCCGGCACGACGTGGAGAAGCTGCTCTTCCTCGGGAGCACCTGCATCTATCCCCGCGACGCCGTCCAGCCCATGCGCGAGGACGCCCTGCTCACCTCACCGCTCGAATACACCAACGAGCCGTATGCTATCGCGAAAATCGCCGGCCTGAAAATGTGTGAGAGCTTCAACCTCCAATATGGCACGAACTACGTCGCTGTGATGCCGACCAACCTCTATGGTCCTCACGACAACTTCCATCTTGAAAACAGCCACGTCCTGCCCGCCATGCTCCGTAAGATTTATCTCGCCCACTGCCTCCGGCGGGGCGATTGGGACGCCGTGCGCCGCGACCTCGGCTGCCGGCCGGTGGAGGGCGTCGACGGGACGGCCTCCGAGGCCGACATCACCGCCGTCCTCGGCCGCTACGGCATCGCGGGCGACGAGGTGCGCCTTTGGGGCACCGGACGGCCGCTCCGCGAGTTCCTTTGGAGCGAGGAAATGGCCGATGCGAGCGTATTCGTGCTTGAACATGTAGACTTCAAGGATACCTATGCTCCCGGAACGGCCGACGTGCGCAACTGCCACATCAACGTGGGCACCGGCAAGGAAATCACCATTGCCCGGCTCGCTGAACTGATTGCGCAGGCGGTAGGCTATGAGGGCAGTGTCACTTTCGACGCATCGAAGCCCGACGGCACGATGCGCAAGCTCACCGACGTGTCGAAGCTGCACGCCCTTGGATGGCATCACCGCATTGACATCGAAGAGGGCGTCGGACGCATGTTCCGCTGGTACACCGACAACCTCGACCGCCGCTTTACGCGCTGAGCGCGGCGCCGTCATCCGCAAAAACGGTCGCCCTGACAGAATTTTCTGTCAGGGCGACCGTTTTTCCTGTCAGCCGACTTGTAACTTCTGTCAGCCGTCCCGTTTTTCCATCCGCTGCGGCTGTGGTTTTCGGCGCCGTGCCGACGTTTCCGCCCACGGGCGCGGGCAAAAAATCGGCGGCGATCCTCACGGACAGCCGCCGACACACTTAAAATCTTCATTATGACAAAAATAAAAATCCCAGTGAGGATGTTTTTATTCGTCCTTTTCGCTTTCTTCAAACTCCTTGATGAGTTTGTTCTGCAAGTCGCCCGGAACGAGCTCGTAGCTGGCAAACTTCATGATGAACGAGGCGCGGCCGCCGGTCAGCGAGCTGAGCGCCGTGGAATAGTTTGACATTTCTTTGAGCGGCACTTTGGCCTGGATCTTCTCGTAACCCGCTTCGCTGCTCATGCCGACGATGAGGCCGCGGCGGCCTTGCAGGTCGCTGATCACGTCGCCCATCTTGTCGCTCGGCACGAACACTTCGACGTCATAGATAGGTTCGAGGATCTTCGGCCCTGCCTCTTTGAACGCTTGGCTGAACGCGTTGCGCCCGGCGAGCATGAACGAGAGCTCGTTGCTGTCGACGGGGTGCATCTTTCCGTCGTAGACAATCACACGGACGTCACGGGCGTAAGAGCCGGTGAGCGGGCCTTGTTCCATACGGCTCATGATGCCTTTCAGGATGGCTGGCATGAAGCGCGCGTCAATCGCCCCGCCGACCACGGAGTTGATGAAGACAAGCTTGCCGCCCCATTCGAGCGACACCTCTTCCTTGCCCTTCATCGTGACGCGGATTTCCTGGTTGCCGAAGCGGTAGACGGACGGGTCGGGCATCCCCTCGCTGTAAGGCTCGACGATGAGGTGGACCTCGCCGAACTGTCCGGCGCCGCCGCTTTGCTTCTTGTGGCGGTAGTCGGCGCGGGCGGCTTTCGTGATGGTCTCACGGTAGGGAATGCGCTGCTCGCTGAATTCGACGGCGATTTTGTCTATGTTTTCAAGACGCCATTTGAGCGTGCGCAGGTGGAACTCTCCCTGGCCGTGTACGAGCGTCTGGCGCAGCTCCTTGCTTTGTTCGATTTCCCAGGTCGGGTCTTCTTGGTGCATGCGCACCAGTGCGGCCATCATCTTCTCCGTCTCGGCCTCGTTGACGGCTCGGATGGCGCGCGTGCACTTCGGGTTGGGGAACTTGATGAAGTTGAAGCGGTTCTCGCAGTCCTTGCCGTTGAGCGTGTTGCCCGTCTTGACGTCTTTGAGCTTGACCGAGCAGCCGATGTCGCCGGCCGAGAGCGAGGCGACTTTCTCGCGGTTGGCACCGGCGCAGACAAAGATTTGCGCCATGCGCTCTTTCGAGCCACGGTCGGCGTTGGTGAGGTCGTCGCCTTCCTTGACGCATCCGCTCATCACTTTGAAGTATTGCACTTCGCCTATATGCGGTTCGATGCCCGTCTTGAAGAAGAAGAGCGACGTCGGTCCCGCAGGGTCGGGCATGACGACTTCGCCGCGTGTGTTGTGCACCGGGGGCATCTCGTCGACGAAGGGGACGACGTTGCCGAGGAACTCCATCAGTCGGCCGACGCCCATGTTCTTCGTGGCGCAGACGCAGAACACCGGGAAGATGCTCCGCGTCACCATGCCCTTGCGGATGCCTTCACGCATCTCGTCTTCGGTGAGCGCCTCGGTCTCGAAGAATTTTTCCATGAGGCCTTCGTCGTTCTCGGCAGCGGCTTCGACAAGGGCCTTGTGCATGGCGAGGGCCTTGTCGTGCTCTTCGGCGGGGATGTCGGTAATGACGGGCTCGCCGCCCTCGGCTCCCCACGTGAGCTGCTTCATCAGTATGACGTCGATCAGGCTGTTGAAGTCGGGCCCGGTCTTGACCGGATATTGCACCGGTACGACCTTGGGGCCGTAGATGCCTTGCAGTTCGGCGAGGATGGCGTCGTAGTCGCACTTCTCGTCGTCGAGTTGGTTCACAAGGAAGATCACGGGCTTGCCCAGCTTTTCCGTGTAGCGGAAGTGGTTCTGCGTGCCGACTTCCGGGCCATACTGCCCGTTGATGAGCAGGAGGGCGGTGTCCGTCACGTTGAGCGCGGTGATGGCCGCGCCGACAAAGTCGTCCGAGCCCGGGCAGTCGATGATGTTGAGCTTCTTCCCGTTCCACTCGACGTGGAACACGGTCGAAAAGACGGAGTAACCGTAGTCCTGTTCGACGGGGAAGTAGTCCGAGACGGTGTTCTTGGCCGTGATGCGGCCGCGGCGTTTTATCAGACCACTCTCAAAGAGGAGGGCCTCAGTGAGGGTGGTCTTACCTGAGCCGTCATTGCCAAGCAGGGCAATGTTTTTGATTTCATGTGACTTATACTCTTTCATAGCATCGTAGTTTTTAAGATGATTTGCAGGGTGGTTGAAAACCGCCGCAAAGTAATCATTTCCACGGGGACGGCCAAACGCCGTGTGTATGTTGTTGAGCAGTTTTTCTGCCGGCGGTCTGCCGGACCGTGACGGCTGGCCGTTTTTATGCGACGGCTGACAGGGAAATCCGGAGTACTGACAGAAAATCCTGTCAGCCGTCCTGTTTTCCGTGAGGCTCATGCAGTCCGTCCCGTGCGCCTCAGGCGCTGTCGGGGCAGACGGCCGGCATTTTGTCCGGCCGGGGATGAAGTTGCCGCCGCAGTGAGGCGGCTCTTCGCAATTTTATCCGTAACTTTGCCCGGATACCCATTCATGTTAACAAGACCGACCCTTATGGACGAATATATCCGCGTTAAAGGCGCCCGGGTGAACAACTTGAAGAACGTCGACCTCGACATTCCCCGCGACCGCCTCATCGTCATCACCGGCCTGTCGGGCTCGGGCAAGTCGTCGCTTGCGTTCGACACCCTCTACGCCGAGGGGCAGCGCCGTTATGTCGAGAGCCTCTCGGCCTATGCCCGCCAGTTCCTGGGCCGTATGCACAAGCCCGAGTGCGACTACATAAAAGGCCTCCCGCCTGCCATTGCCATCGAGCAGAAGGTCACGAGCCGCAACCCGCGCTCCACGGTCGGCACCTCTACTGAGGTGTACGACTACCTCCGCCTGCTTTACGCCCGTGTCGGCCGTACGTTCTCGCCCCTCAGTGGCTGTGAGGTGAAGCGCCATACCACGGAGGACGTGGTGCAGTGTGCGCTCAGCTATTCGCCCGGAACGCGTTTCACCGTCCTGGCCCCGGTGCGCGTGCCCGACGGCCGCACGCTCCGCGAGCAGCTGGAGATTGACTTGAAGCAAGGGCTCACGCGTATTGACGCCGGTGGCGAGATGATGCGTATAGAGGACTATCTCGACCAGCACGCCGGCGAGCCTGACGCCGACCCTTCCACCCTTGCCTTGCTCATCGACCGTATGTCCGTCTCCGGCGAGAAGGACGCCATAGCCCGTCTTGTGGATTCGGCCGAGACCGCCTTTTTCGAGGGCGACGGCGAGTGCATGCTCCGTGTCTACCCCTCGCGCGCCATCCACCGCTTCTCGACGCGCTTCGAGGCCGACGGGATGACCTTCCGCGAGCCTGACGACAACATGTTCTCCTTCAATTCGCCCCTTGGCGCCTGCCCGCGCTGCGAAGGCTTCGGCCGCGTTATCGGACTCGACGAGGCTCTCGTCGTGCCCAACCGCGCGTTGAGCGTCTACGACGGTGCGGTGATGTGTTGGCGTGGAGAGAAAATGGGCATGTGGCGCGAGGAATTCTGCCGGCGGGCCGAGAAAAAAGGGTTCCCAATCTTTGTGCCTTATTATAAGCTTACGCGCGAGCAGCGGGACCTGCTCTGGCACGGCGACGCCAAGGAGCGTGCCCTGCCCAAGGAGGAGCAAGTGTCGATCGATGCTTTCTTCCGAATGCTCGAAGAGAACCAATACAAGATCCAGTATCGCGTGATGCTCGCCCGTTATCGCGGAAAGACCGTCTGCCCCGAGTGTCACGGCACTCGCCTTAAACGTGAGGCTTCTTACGTCAAGGTGGGCGGCCGGGCCATTGCCGAGCTTGTCGACTTGCCTGTCACGGACCTCCTCGACTTCTTCGAGCATCTCGAACTCACTGAGGCGGAGCAGCGCGTGGCCGACCGCCTGCTCACCGAGATACGCAGCCGCCTTCACTTCCTTGTCGATGTCGGCTTGGGCTATCTTACGCTCAACCGGCTCAGCAACTCGCTCTCCGGCGGCGAGAGCCAGCGCATCAACCTGGCTACCTCGCTGGGCAGTTCGCTTGTCGGTTCGCTTTACATCCTTGACGAGCCGAGCATCGGCCTCCACAGCCGCGACACGGAGCGCCTTATCAGTGTCTTGCGCCGGCTCCAGCAGTTGGGCAACACCGTCATCGTCGTCGAACACGACGAGGAGATCATCCGGGCTGCCGACTACATCATCGACATTGGCCCCGAGGCAGGACGGGGCGGCGGCCAGGTGGTCTATCAGGGCGACCTCTCCGACCTGCGGCCCGGGTCGGAGAGCCACACGGTGCGCTACCTCCTTCACGAAGAGACAATCGACGTCCCCGCCAGCCGCCGTGCCTGGAACCGCAGCCTGCTCGTGCGTGGTGCCAGGGAGAACAACCTTGCAGGCATTGACGTGCGCTTTCCGCTCAACGTGATGACCGTTGTCACCGGAGTGAGCGGTTCGGGCAAGTCCACCCTTGTGCGTGACATCCTCTACCGCGGGATGAAACGCCATTTCGACGAAGTCTGCGATCGGCCCGGCGAGTTTATCGCCCTCGAAGGTGATCTCGACGCCCTCAGTGGTGTGGATTTCGTCGACCAGAACCCTATCGGCAGGTCGTCGCGCTCAAATCCCGTGACCTACGTCAAGGCTTACGACGAGATACGGCGGCTCATGGCGGAGCAGCCTCTGGCGCAGCAGATGGGCTTCACGGCGGCCTACTTCTCCTTCAACACCGACGGAGGGCGCTGCGAGGAATGCAAGGGAGAGGGCCTGGTGAAAGTGGAGATGCAGTTCATGGCCGACCTCGTGCTGGAATGTGAATCCTGTCACGGCAAGCGGTTCAAGAGCGAGGTGCTCGAAGTGCGCTATGAGGGCAAGAACATTTACGACATCCTTGAAATGACCGTCAATCAGGCCATTGAGTTTTTCAGCGAGCACGGCCAGCCGCGCATCGCCCGCCGGCTGAAACCCTTGCAGGACGTCGGGCTGGGCTACATCAAGCTCGGGCAGTCGTCCAGCACCCTCTCGGGCGGTGAGAACCAGCGTGTGAAGCTCGCCTACTATCTCGGGCAGGAGCGCGTGGCCCCGA
>HF989200.1:11400-20066 GCA_000431275.1 Prevotella sp. CAG:755
CGCCGCTCTTCATCTTCGACGAACCGACCACCGGCCTGCACTTCCACGACATCCGGAAACTGCTCGAAGCGTTCGACGCGCTCATCGCACGCGGCCACACAGTAGTGATTATCGAACACAACATGGATGTCATCAAGTGTGCCGACCATGTCATCGACCTTGGCCCGGAAGGCGGAAACGGCGGCGGCCATATCGTGGCCGAGGGGACGCCGGAAGAAGTGGCGCGCTGTACGGAGGGATACACCGGGCGCTATCTCCGCGAGAAACTGGCGCAGTGACCGCTTTTACGGGACGGCTGACCGGAAATCCTGCCGCAGTGACAGGACGTCCGGTCAGCCGTCCCGTTTATCCTTTGGCTACGGGCAGCATGCGCTTCGCCCCGGCCGGAATTTCCGGCCGGGGCGAGGCGCGTTTCGTGGGGAACTGGATGAGCTTCCCCGTGCAGTATCGGTGGGGCGGTTCAGTGGTGCCTGTGGCGCCAGCGGTATTTGGCGTATTTCGGCAGGAGCATCCACGCTTTTGCCGAGAGCGGATGGCGCGCGATATGCCGCCACACGGCGCCGAGGGGGCAGGCCGCGAAGAGCCCTTTCTGCATCATGAGTTTCAGCCAGCCCGTTTCGGCGCGCAGGTTCCACGCCGGAAGGTCGGCTTCGGCCACCGGGCTGACGTAGAGGGGCAGGCGGGGCATCCACTTGCGGTGGAGGTGGCGCAGGTCGTCGAGCCAGGCCTCAGAGTAGTTGCCCTCGGAGCGGTGTTCGGGCGTGACGGTCTGGCAGACGTAGTTCTGATGGCCGCCGGCAGCGACGGCGAGCGTGAAGTCAAGGTCGTAGCCGTGGAAGCCGGGGCAGGCCTCGGCGTCGAACGGCGTCTGCGCCCACACCTCGCGGCGCACGAAGAGGCAGAAGCCGTCGAGCGTCACTACGGGAGTGAAGCCCTCATTGCCGTTGGCGCGGTGGTGCAGGTGGCGCCGGCCCCGCATGTGCTGCACGTAGTTGGCGCGCATGTCGCGTCCGCAGACGTTCCATGCCGTCAGCCGGGCCGGTTTGACGATGCTGCCCGCAAATCCCACCACGCCCGTTTCTGGCAGGGCCAATTGGGGCGCGAGGATGCGTCCCCAGTCCTTGGTGAGGAAAGCGGCGTCCTCGTGGATGAAGCAGAGGTAGGGCTGGCGCGCACGCCCGGCGCAGCGGTTGTAGACGGCCGCTATCGGCAGGTGCTCCCGGCGGTTGTCGAAAGCGATGAACTCGTATTCCACGCCTTCGCCGATGGTCGACGCGATGTTCCGCCGCAGGGATGCGGCAGCCTCGGGACGGACGCTGCAACAAATGACGCTGAACATGGGCTTACGAAAGCAGTTGCTTGTAGATCTCGAATATCGGTTCGTCGATGCAGCAGAAGATCACGCGCTCCAGGCTGGGGTGGGTGAGGAGCGAGAACTGCACCTGGCGTACGGCGATCTGGGACGCTTCGCGTGCGGGGTAGCCATAGACGCCCGTGCTGATGGCCGGGAAGGCCAGGGAGTGCACCCCGTTCTGCACGGCGAGCTCGATGGAGTTGCGGTAGCAGTCGGCCAGAAGGTCGGCAGGGTGGCGCTCGCTGTAATAGACCGGTCCGACGGTGTGGATGACGTAGCGGGCGGGCAGGTCAAAGCCCGGCGTGATTTTGGCCTCGCCGGTGCGGCATCCGCCCAGCCGGCGGCAGGCTTCGAGCAGGCCGGGGCCCGCAGCGCGGTGTATGGCGCCGTCGACGCCTCCCCCGCCGAGCAGCGTGGGATTGGCGGCGTTCACGATGGCGTCTACGTCGAGGGTCGTGATGTCGGCGAGGACGGTTTCGATGGTCTGTTTGGTGCGTTTTCCCATAGTAGTAGGTGTTAGGGTCACTTTGAGTAAGCGTGTTCGATCTCTACGACGTAGACCGTGTGCAGCGACTGCCCTTTGCCCGGGCCGTACCAGCGTTCGAGGCATTCCTTGTCGAGGAAGTCGGCGGCGGTCATTTCGGTCTTGAAGAGTTTGCGGCATTCGAGGGTGAGCCGGGCTTGTTCGAAAGTCACCGATCCGCCCGGTGTCTGCCGGGGACGTAGTCCCGTGGCCTGCGCCTTGTCGCAATCGCGGCCTGAGTGCGAGCCGCAGAAACTGAGGACGTCGCGCTCGTCGGGACTGAGGAACGAGAGGGTGAGGTGCTCGTGGCGTTCGATGAACTCGTGGGTGTAGCGCTCGGGGCGTACGAAGACAAAGGCGACGGGGCGGTTCCACAGCCATCCGACACCGCCCCACGAGGCGGTCATTGTGTTCCACTCGTCGGCTGTACCCGCCGTGACAAGCATCCATTCCTTGGCGATGCGCTCGACGAGCGGAGCGCCTAATGCTTTGAGGTCGATTTTTTCCATAGCGTATCAAATTTCATTCAGGTCAATGAATTTTCCGCGCGCTTTCCGCTCGGCGATGAGGCGGCTGAGGAGCTTTTGCCGCTCGGGTGCAATCCATCGCCGGGCAAAGATGTTAGGGATGGCCACGCCGAGCGAGATGCACAGGATAGCGAGCGCCGAGCCGATGCCGAACTGCATGGCGCTTGTCACTTCGCCCACGACGCCGTCCATTTCGATGACAGAGACGAGCGCCCTGTACATGAGCACGCCCGGTATCATCGGGATGACGCTCGGTATGGTGAGGCAGTGATTCGGCGTGTGGAACCAGTGGACCGCCTTGACGGCGATGAGGCTCACGACGGTCGAGCCGATGAGCGAGCCGATGGACAGGCCCAGGTCGAGCCCTACGTTGTTGTTGCTCGGTCCCAGGTTGACGAAGTTGCGCGTGCAGACGGCGATGATGCCTCCCAGCGCCACCACCCAGAGCAGGCGTCGCGGCAGGTTGAATATCATCGAGAAACCCATCGCCGAGAGCGCGGCGGCTATGGCGTAGCTCCAATAGTTGTTGTGGGGAGTCATCGAAATCTGGGTAAATTCAGAAACGTCCATTCCGCTGACCTTTAAGAAGATCGCTATTCCGAACGACATGGCCGCAATCATGAGCGCCGTGTTGACGGCGCGCGTCAGTCCGACTTGTATATAATTGTCGAGCATGTCGTCGACGAAGTTGATCAGCGGGACACCCGGCACGATGAACAAGGCACAGGCCAGCAGGGGGTGGAGCGGCGTGTCGGTCCAGGCGGGCAGCAGCGTCGTGGCCCAAGCCACCAGCGTCGAGGTGAAGGCTGCCAGGGCGATGCTCATGTAGTGGTTCATGCCCCGCTCGTTGCAGACGGCGCGCAGGCGGAAGCCCAGCATTGCCGCGATGGCGGCATAGGCGAACGCGATCCAGTCGCAGCCGAACTGGATGCAGAAGCCGCCGCACGCAAGGCCCGTCCCGATGGCCACCTGCCAGGGCGTGTAGTTCCGCCGGCGGGTGCGGATGCGCTCGAGTTCCTCCTCGTAGCGGTCGAGGGAGTAGTCCTCGCGTATGGCGCGCCACGAGAGTTTGCTGACGGCCTCGATGGCGGCCATGTTGACCCCATGGTGTTCACAGCGTTGGAACTTGGAGAACGAGTGCTCCTCGTCGCTCAGGTTAACCATGAGCATGGAATACGTGACGTAGATGTGCAGATGCTCTTCGGGCAGGCCGAGGAAAGCGGCGGTGCGCTTCATGTTGCGCATGATGCGGTTGGTGTCGGCGGCGCTCTCGACGAGCAGTTTGCCAGTGCGCAAGAGAAGGTCGAGCTTCCGGCGGAGAACCTGTTCGGCGTTATTCGTTTGCGTTTCAGTCATTGGGTTTGAATGGTGGTTAAAGGGATAAAAAGCGGGACACCTATACGTTCCCATAGGGCAAAGTTACGATTTTCCGACGTAATTTTACAACTTTTAGCGTGGCTTTAACACGCTCAGCCTGTGGCGGCGCGTCCGTCCGGGACTGTCTCCGTCCGCCCGGAGGCCGTCCGTGAGGGGGAGGGGCGGCCTTCATCCTGTTTCCGCCCACTGCCGCGAGGAGCGCCTCTCACTGACCGTCCGTTCAGTCAGCCGTCCCGTAATTCCTGTCGCTGCGACAGAAGTTGCGGTCAGCCGTCCCGGGGGCTCCTGTCAGCCGGAGAGTCCAGTCGGCCATGGGTGGCAGGCCGTCTGGCGGACCGCCGGCAGTGTGGTGCGGCACTGTGCTGGCGGCACGGGCAGCTTCCTTTTTTCCACCTCGGGCGGCGCTTTGGCCTACGGAGTTGTGCGTTATCATAAAAAGTCTTATCTTTGTGCCCGAACATTACTAACTAAAAACACATCAATGAAACTGAAATTTTCGACCCTACTTGCGTCGTTCCTCTGGCTCTGCGTGGCTGTCGGGATGCAGGCGCAGGTGAAGTTTGAGCGCGGACGGCTCTACACGATCCGCCCGGCGTCGACGAAGGCGCAGGTGTGGAGCGGCGGCGAGCGCGGCCAGGCGGTCGTCCTTGCCAGGACGGATTCCCGCGCCGCCGGCCAGCAGTGGACCGTGGCCGCCCTCTCGGGGAGCTACCGGCTGATCAACCCGTTCAGCGGCCTTGTGGCCCACGCCACGGCAGACCGCCGTGTGGCCATGACGGAGAACAACGGTTCAGACGAGTCTCAGCTCTGGCTCATCGAACCGTCGGGAAAGGCCAGCCTGCTTGTGCCCGCGAACAGTCCGACGCTCGCAGCCCGCATGAAGGCCGACGGCACCGTCGAACTCATCGACAAGGCCAAGGCCCGAACTGACCGCGCCGCCCAGTTCCTTTTCGAACCGAGCCCGGTGGCTGGCTTCGACGTCAATGCCACTTACTGCATCGAGGCGCTCGGCACCGAGGGCCTCGTGCTGGGCAATGGCGACAACGGGGGCAACAACGCCCGCATCCGTACCGAGGCCCCGGACTCGACGAACCGTGGCCAGTATTGGCAAGTCAAGATGCTGGACATCGATCGCCGCGTCGTGGGCGGCGCCTTCTACCAGCAGAACTTTGACGACGGCGGCACGAACGCCTCGATCGACTACCTGCTCCAGTGGCCGGCCGAGGAGGGAATATGGAACAATGCCCAGTTCGTCTTCATCCCCGTCGAGGGACAAGCCGACACGTGGCAGATAGCCTCGGCGGCGCCCGCGAAGAAAGGGCAGGTCTACGCCGTCAGCGAGGGGCAGCTCAAACGCGTCCCGGCAGCCGGCGCAGGCCGCGAGTCGTGGTTCCGCTTCCGTCTGGTGGAGAAACCGAAAATCCAGTCACCATATTGGGAAGACGAGACCCGTTTTGCCGAAAACAAGGAACCCGGCCACGCCACGTTTATGCCCTATCCCTCGGAAAAGGCCATGACTGACGACGCGGCCTATTATGCCACGCCGTGGGTCGAGACGAAGAGCGCGTCCTATCAGAGCCTGAACGGGACGTGGCGCTTCAAGCTCGTGAGCGAACCATCGCAGCGTCCGCTGGATTTCTATAAGGAGGACTACGACGTGACCGACTGGGACACCATCCCTGTTCCCTCCAACTGGGAGATGCAGGGCTACGACCGTCCCATCTACTGCAACGTTGAATATCCCCACAGCAACACCCCGCCCTACATCAAGGCACGCCCGGGCTTCAACGACGGCGGCAAGAACTACGGCATCAACCCCGTGGGCTCTTATGTCCGCGTCTTTGACCTCAAAGCCCCCAACCGCCAGGGCGAGCGCACCTACATCCACTTCGGAGGCATTTACAGTGCCGCTTTCGTCTACATCAACGGCCACTATGTCGGCTACTCGCAAGGCTCGAACAACGTGGCAGAGTTCGACATCACCGACTATGTCCGCACAGGCGCCAACCGTGTAGCCGTGCAGGTTTTCCGCTGGTCGGACGGCAGCTACCTCGAATGCCAGGACATGTTCCGCATGAGCGGTATCTTCCGCGACGTTTACATCTACCGCACTCCGCAGGCCGCCATCCGTGACCATTACATCACGAGCAGCCTTGATTCTGCATCGGGCTACCGCCGGGGTACGATGAACGTACGCCTTACGCTCGACAACCGTGCCGGCGACATCGGGAAGAAGATGCTCATCGCCCGCCTCTTCGACCCGCAGGGCAACGAGGTGCGCAGCCTGGCCAAAGTCGTCGCCTATATGCCCAAAGACACCGTCAAGGTCGTCGACATCCCCTTTGAACTCGACAACCTCCTGCCTTGGACCGCCGAGACACCCAACCTCTACACCGTGCGCATCGTCCAGCGCGACGAAGAGGGCTATGACGAGATGGCATTCAGCACAAAGTATGGTTTCCGCGACATCAAGATTCACGGACCGCTTGTCTACATCAACGGGAAGCGCGTCTTCTTCAAAGGGGTGAACCGTCACGACACTCACCCGCTCTACGGGCGCGCCGTGACGACGGAGTCGATGCTGCGCGACGTGCTCCTGATGAAGCAGAACAACATCAACACCATCCGCACGGCCCACTACCCGAACGCCGAGCGCATGTACGCGATGTTCGACTACTACGGGCTTTACTGCATGGACGAGGCGGATTTGGAGGATCACGCAAACCAAGGCATCAGCGGTATGCCCTCGTGGATCCCGGCCTTTGTCGACCGCGTCGACCGCATGGTTCTGCGCGACCGTAACCACCCCTCGGTCATCTTTTGGAGCATGGGCAACGAGTGTGGCGGCGGTGGCAACTTCAAGTACTGCTACGAGCGCATCCGCGAGCTTGACCCGCGTCCCATCCACCACGAGAGCACGCGCGACGGCAAGGACTATGGAGGCAACCGCTTCTCTGACCTTTACTCGAAGATGTATCCGGGCATGAACTGGATGAACCGTTACGCCGACTTCTTCGACAAGCCGATGTTCATCTGCGAGTATGCCCACTCGATGGGCAACGCGACCGGCAACCTCACTGACTATTGGAACGTCATCGAAAACAGCGAGACCTTGATCGGAGGCGCGATTTGGGATTGGGTTGACCAGTCCATCTATGAGCCACGTGAGATCAAGGCCGGCACTTGGCGCGGGCGCATCCGCACTGGTTATGATTTCCCCGGTCCTCACCAAGGCAATTTCTGCTGCAACGGTATCATCCCCTCGTCGCGCAACGAAAGTCCGAAGCTCAAAGAGGTGAAAGCCGCGCAGCAGTACGTGAAATTCTCCCTCGTTGGCGATGTCACGGACGGCGCACCCGTGCTCAGCGTCAAGAACAAGTATGACTTCCAGAGCCTTGCGGGGATGAACTTGCAGTACGGCCTCGTCATCGACGGCTATGCCCAGAAGACGAAGCAGGTGGCCCTCGGCGATGTCAAGGCGGGCGATTCAGTCCGCATCGACCTCGACATCTCGAAGTCGGCTGTAAAGAAAGCCCGCAAGCAGGGCAAGGAAGTGATGCTCAACGTCTACGTGACGCTCGATGAGGCTGCCACTTGGGCGCCTGCCGGCCACATCGTGGCGCAGCGTCAGTTCGCCTTGGCCGACCGCGCTCCGCTGCCGGCCGTCAGCACGAAGGGAGAGAAGCTCGCTGTCAGCCGCACGGCCGACGCCGTGAGCGTGACGGGCGACGGCCTTGCTGCCACCTTCGACGCCCGGACCGGCCAGATGACCGCCCTGACTCTCGGCGGACGTGCCGTCCTTGCTCCGGGGCAGAGCTTTGTCTATCATAACCAGCGCTATATTGAGAACGACAAGTTCAGCAAGACGTCCGACGGACTCGACAGTACGGGCACCATCCAGGTCGACGAGCGCGACGGCCTCGTCGTGGTGACCACCGGACGCAGCGGCTCGCTCTGCTCGACGGGCGTGACGTACACGTTCTCGCCCGCCGGGACGGTCGACGTCGCCGCCGAGTTCACGCCTCATGTCGCCAACCTGCGCCGCGCCGCCTTGATGTGTAACGTTGACAGTACGCTGAAAAACGTCGACTACTACGCTTACGGCCCTTGGGAAAACCATGTCGACCGTAAGGACGGTGTGCTCGTCGGCCGCTACCGGACCACTGTCGAAGGCATGTTCGAGGAATACGTCAAGCCTCAGTCGATGGGCAACCGCGAAGGGCTGCGCTCCTTGCGCTTGACCGACGATGCCGGACGCGGTGTGCAGATCGACACTGAGGGCGACGTCTCGTTCTCAGTCCTGCCTTGGACCGACGAAGACTTGATGAACGCCGCCCATCTTTGGGAGATGAAGCCCCGGCCCTACCTCGTGCTTCAGCTGAATGCCTACTTGCGCGGCGTGGGCAACGCCAGCTGTGGCGCTGACGTCGACACGCTCCCCGTCTACTGGGTGCCGAACAAACCGATGAGCTACAAGCTCCGCCTCTCGGCCGTTGCGCCCTAAGGCCAGGCCACACAGAAACGGGCGGCGCTCTCCTGATGGGGAGCGCCGCTTTGTTTTATCCGCTTCGTAGGAGTGGGAGACCGTACAGGATGACTGACAGGAAATCCTGTCGCTGCGACGGGAATCACGGGATGGCTGACAGAAAAGACAAGCCGGGCGCAAGGTCCGGCATGCGGTGTGGCGTGGCGTCTTTCCATAGCGGAAAAGGCTATCCGGAGGACTGCGATGAAACCTCCGGCAACCGGAAATAACGTGTGGGGGCCACTTGTGATGTCCGGATGACTGCCGCATAACTCCCGCTGCGCTTTCTCATGGATCGGAACGCCGGCGGTGAACTGTGCCCGCCGGCTTGTGGCGCTTGTCGGGGGGGCGGCCCGCCGC
>HF989200.1:20134-29630 GCA_000431275.1 Prevotella sp. CAG:755
ATACGCCGAAGCCCCCGGACCGCGATGGGTTCGGGGGCTTCGTAAGAGGCACGGCGCTGTGTCGCTCAGGCGTGAGCCTTGGCCGGGCGCGCGAAGAGGCGTTTCAGCTCTCCGCCCCAGAGCACGAGGCTCGTGACGCCGATGATGACCAGCCAGTCGGTTATGGGGAGCGGCGTGACATTGAACATCTGCCCGCCGATCGTTACGATGATGACCTGTCCCACGAGGATGACCACGGCGATCAGGCCGAATCCGCGGCACTGGCGCAGGGCGTGGAAAACCGAATGGCCTGTGGCGAATGCGCGGGCATTGAACATGTTCCAGAATTGGAGCAGTACGAAGATGGAGAAGAAGATGCTCTCCTCATAGGGAGTGAGCTCGACGCCTACTGTGCCGTAGGTGGCCGTCCAGGAATAGTCGGTGAGCGACGTGACGTCGGCCTGCTGCATCACGACGAGCAGCCCGATGAGCAGGGCGGTGAAGAGCACGCCCATGCCGATGATGCCGCGCCACATGGGCGGGCTGACGATGAAGTCCTCACGGCGGCGGGGCTTGTCGCGCATAACGTCCATTGAGGGCGGCAGTGAGGCAAGCGCCATGGCAGCAAAGGTGTCCATGATCAGGTTTACCCACAGCATTTGCGTCACAGTGAGCGGCGATTGCGTACCCATGAACGCGCCGATGAGTACTATGAGGCACGCGGCTACGTTTGTTGTCATTTGGAACAGAATAAAGCGGCGAATGTTCAGATAAAGAGAACGCCCCCACATCACGGCGCGCGTGATGCTCGAAAAGGAATTGTCGATGATTGTGATATCGCTCGCTTCTTTGGCTACACTGGTGCCGTCGCCCATCGACAGTCCCACCTGGGCTGCCTTTAAGGCCGGCGCGTCGTTTGTGCCGTCTCCCGTCACGGCCACTACTTGCCCGAGTTCTTGCAGGGTTTCGACGAGGCGTTTCTTATCCATAGGCCGGGCGCGCGATATGATCTTCAAGTCCATCACCCTGCTGCGCAGTTCTTCGTCACTGAGTGCGGCGAATTCCGGGCCGGTGATTTGCTGGCGGTCGCCGTCGGTCGGTTGCCAAAGGCCGATCTGCCGCCCGATTTCCCGTGCCGTTCCAGGCGTGTCGCCGGTGACGATTTTAATCGCAATGCCGGCGTCGAGGCATTCCTTGACAGCGGCGGGGACTTCCTTGCGGACGGGATCGGCAATGGCGACGATGCCCATGAACGTCAGTCCGTCGGCCACGACCCGGCCGTCGCGGATGACGGAGCCGCTGTCGGAGGGCAGCTCCTGGCAGGCGAAGCCGAGCGTACGCATGGCTTGGTTCTGGTAGGCCAGCAGGCGGGCGTCGACGTCCTCTTTCGTCACGCCGCCTTCCGCCGTGCGGCACATGCCGAAGACAATCTCCGGCGCTCCCTTGACGTAGAGCATCCTTCGCCCAGGCAGCAGGGCCGATTCGACGACGGTGGCCATGTACTTCCGCTCTGTCGAGAATGTGAGTTGCTCGACTACGCGTGCTTTCTCCCGGATCTCATTGTAGTCTGTGCCTGCGTCGTGCAGCCAGAGCAGCAATGCGCCTTCCGTGGGGTTGCCCATGGCTTTGGGCCGTGCGGCATCCGTCAGGTCGAGAAAGGCTGTTGAGTTGACGGCCATGCCTTCGCGGATGCGCTGGCTTTCTTCGTCGTTGCCCAGCGCGGCGTCCGTCCTTCCGAAAAAGCATGTCTCGTGAACGCGCATTTGATTCTGCGTGAGCGTTCCTGTCTTGTCCGTGCAGATCACGGTCGTAGCGCCCATTGTCTCGCAGGCGTGCATTTTCCGGACTAAGTTGTTCGTCTTCAACATACGGCGCATGCTCAGCGCGAGGGAGAGCGTTACGCTCATCGGCAGGCCCTCGGGGACGGCCACGACGATCAGCGTCACGGCCACCATCACAGTCTGCAACAGGTACGACGCGAAGTCGAACCAACTGACGTCCGTGCTCCACCCGTGGAAGTAGGTGAAAAGACGGCCTACTATGATGAGGGCGGCGAGTACGTAGCTTACGCGTGTGATTACTCCGCTGAGGCCGTCGAGTTGTTGGTTAAGCGGCGTTTTCACGCTGTTGTCGATTTGCGCAGCTACGAACACTTTTCCGTTCTCCGTTGCGTCGCCCACCTTCGTTACCCGGCAGAGACCGTGACCGTCGACCACGGTTGTCCCGCGCAGGACGTGATTCGTCGGGTAGGTGGCTTCTTTGTCGAAGTCCTCCGGCCGGACGGACTTCTTCACTATCGGCTCGCCCGTGAGGGTCGACTCGTTCATCTGCAACGATACGGCTTCGAGCAGGTCGCCGTCGGCGGGCACTTCGTCGCCTGTGTTGAGCACCACAAGGTCGTCTACGACGACGTCGCGGCGCGGCACTTCGGTCGGATGGCCGTTCCGGATGACTTGGACGGGCTCGTCGTCGTTCACCTGGTTGAGCACGTTGAACGCCTTGTTAGCTTTGACTTCGAACCAAAAGCCGATACCCGTGGCCAGCACTATGGCAACGAAGATGCCTGCTGGTTCGAAAAAGGCTTCTGCTCCTTTGTGTCCGTCGGCATATTCGAAAATGGCGATGCCCACGGAGGCCAGCAAGGCTACCAGCAGGATGCGGATGATGGGGTCCTCGAACTTTTCGAGGAATTGCTGCCACAGGGGCTCGCGCTCGGGCGGTGTGAGCACGTTGGCGCCGTACTTGGCGCGGCTGGCTTCGACTTGTTTGTCGTTGAGGCCGCTCAGATGAGTTTTGTCGCTCATGGGGTTATTCTTCTAGGTTTGATTGGTTGTGCATGTCGGGGGCGGGGGATTCCGGTCTTGGCGGATGTGTTCGGCCGCGCCGTTTTTGCGGTTCAAATATAACCATTTCGTGGCAGTCGCGCAATGCGGGGCTGTTTTTTTGCGCTGAAAAACGTGTCAGTCCGCTTTTCCCGGTTTTCTCTTGCCGGCTTACGGAGAGCCGCCGTCGGGCCTGTGCGGACCGGCGGCGGCTTTGTGGGAGATGACAGGGTGTCAGTCTTCGACGGGCGAGAAGTCTTCTTTCCCGACGCCGCAGACGGGACATACCCAGTCGTCGGGAATGTCTTCGAAGGCGGTTCCGGGTTTTATGCCGCTGTCGGGGTCGCCCAGGGCAGGGTCATAGATCCACTCGCATACGTTGCAGATGTACTTTTTCATGACGTTTGTGATGTTTGGGTGAGTAATAAGGATTATTCGGGCAGGCGGGCGTCGACTTTCTGCCAGTCCACGAGTTTCCAGAAGGCTTTCAGGTAGTCGGCCCGCCGGTTGCGGTAGTCGATGTAGTACGCGTGTTCCCACACGTCGGCTGTCAGCAGGGGCACGCAGCCGTCGCGCAGGGGGTTGTCGGCGTTCGGCGTGGTTATGATGGTGAGCTGGCCGTCGCGTCCGACGACGAGCCATGCCCATCCTGAGCCGAAGACGCCCGTGGCCGCCGTGATAAACCGCTCTTCGAGCACCTCGAACGAGCCGAAAGCTATGGCGATGCGCTGCATCAGCCGGTCGGGTACGGCGGTCGGTATCGGTGTAAGCCCTTCGAAGAAGAACTGATGGTTCCAGGCCTGTGCCGCGTTGTTGAACACGGGACCTACGGCTGTCCGGACGAGGCTGTCGAGCGTCATGTCTGCCTCGGCGCGCCCTTCGGTGAGGCGGTTGAGGTTGTCGACGTAGGTGGCATAGTGCTTGCCGTAGTGGTATTCGATTGTTTCGCTGCTCATGAGGGGTTCGAGCGCGGCCTTGTCATAAGGCAGGGGAGCCATGGAGAATTTCATTGTTGTCGTTGTTTGGAGTGTGACTTCGGTTGTTTTCACGGCCAGCCGTCCTGCAATTCCTGTCACTGCGACGGGGCTCACTGTCAGCCGGCTTGTTGTTTCTGTCAGCCGGTCCGCAAATCCGTGTGCAGTGGCCGGGTGGACGGCACCGGAGGCAAAGATAGGCATCGTCCTCCGAAAAAGAAAAGGCAGGACGGAAAATCTTTCCCCTGCCTTTGTTAAAAAAAAGTTTCGCCCGAGTCGCGGGGCTGCGGCCGGAGCCGTGCCGTCCGTATGGCTCAGAAGTAATAGCTCAGGCCGACGCGCAGCCCGACGGTGCTGTTCCCGCTGAAATCATGCAGGCTCATTTTGTAGTAGACCGACGGTTCGAGCGCCAGGTAGTGGTTCAGGTAGAACGCATAACCTACCTCGACGGGTATCATGACGTCGTTGTTGCTTTTGGTGAAGTGGTTGTATTCCGCACCGGCGCCCATGAAGATGCCGTTCTGGCTGAAATAATAACGGGCGGTGACGCCGACACGCACGTCGTCGGTGTAACGCGTGTGCTCATAGCCGATGTTCCCTTTGAGCAGGAAGCAGTCGCCAAGGAAGTAGCCGCCCTCCAAGTCGAGTCCCATGCGGAAACGCTCGTTGGAACTGTACGAAAGGCCGAGGCCTGAGAGCGAGGCGCCGATGTACTTGGTGCGTTTCTCAAACTGTGCGCTTGCACTGGCTGCCACGACGAAGAGCAGCATCAGAATAGTCCACTTTTTCATGATCGTTGTGTTGTTAGGGTTTGTCGTCCTGTCTGGCGCGTCCGCGACGGCGGTTCACCCACCAGAGGCAGGCCACCAGCGCGTAGCTCAGCCCCACCAGCGCCACCGAACGGGCGTCGAGAGGGATGGAACCGTTGACGTAAAGCCAGACATAACTGACAGTCAGGTATAAGGCCAAGGCGGCCGGGAGCCACGTGCTCCGCCGGGAACGTTTCATGCTGACAGGTTTTTCGGGCAAATGTACGAAAAGAAACCGGAACTGCGCCCGAAGTTTCGTCTTTTGTCCTGAAAAAAACAGGAGCGCCGGCGATTTCTCCATTTACTACGCCAAAAATGACTACATTTGCCCCGAAACCATTCATTGCTGTCATGAAACGACTGTCCGCCCTGTGCCTATATATTATATGTGTGTCCGCCGCGTTCGCAGCCCTGCCGCCACGCGAGGTCAGGGCGGTCTGGCTCACCACACTGAGCGGTCTTGATTGGCCGCGCAGTGCCGCTACGACGCCCGAGGGCTTTGCGCGCCAGCGCCAGTCGCTCTGCCAGACGCTCGACAGCCTCCGTGCCGCCGGTATCAACACGGTGCTTTTCCAGACGCGCATCCGGGCCACGTCGGCCTACGCCTCGCCGTTTGAGCCTTGGGACGGTGTCTTCACCGGGACACCTGGCCTTGCGCCCGACTATGATCCCCTCGCCTTGGCCGTTGACGAGTGCCACCGCCGGGGCATGGAGCTGCACGCTTGGGTCGTGGCCTTTCCCTTGGGGCGCGACGCCGCACTCCGCCGGTTGGGGCGCTCGGCCCTGACGCGGCGTCGGCCTGAGCTGTGCCGCCGCGCGGGCGACCAGTGGTACATGGATCCCGGCCTGCCCGGTGTGGCCGAATATCTCGGCGCCCTGTGCGCCGACATCGCCCGGCGTTATGACGTCGACGGCATCCATCTCGACTACATCCGCTACCCCGAACGGGGCATTCCCTTCGACGACCGCGCCACCTATCGCCGCCACGGCCACGGCCAGCCCCGTGACCGGTGGCGGCGCGAGGCCGTGACGCGTTGCGTCCGCGCTGTCCATGATTCCGTGCGCCGAATCAAGCCTTGGGTGCGCCTGAGCTGCTCGCCCGTGGGCAAGCACGCCGACCTTGCCCGTTACTCCTCGCGCGGTTGGAACGCCCGCGATGCCGTCTATCAGGATGCTCAGGCATGGCTCCGGGCGGGCTGGATGGACCTGTTGTTCCCGATGATGTATTTCACCGGCGACCACTTCTACCCGTTTGCTGCCGACTGGCAGGAGCAGTCCGCCGGCCGGCCCGTCGTGCCCGGCCTCGGCATCTACTTCCTCAGTCCGGCCGAACGCGACTGGCCGCTCCGCACGGTCGAGCGCCAGATGCGTTTTGTCCGTCGCCTCGGCATGGGGCAGGCCTACTTCCGCAGCCGTTTCCTGACGGCCGACACGAAAGGCCTCTACCGCTTCATGGCCGATGAGTTCTATGCCCGGCCTGCTCTCACGCCCGCCATGACGTGGGTCGACAGCATCGCTCCGCCCGCACCCGCCGTCCGTGTCGAGCGCCTCGGCCACAGTCTGCGCCTCAGTTGGCCCGCTGTCGCGGACAACGCTCCCGGCGGTGTGGCCTACTGCGTCTATGCCCTCACCGGCGGCGAGTGGCGTCCCCTCTCGCTGCGCCAGTCCGCCACGTCCTATGCTTACGCCCCCGCGCTGCCTGCGCGGCTCACGGTCCCCCTTGCTGTCACTGCGCTCGACCGTTATGGCAATGAGAGCCGGCCCGCAATCGTCGGCCTCGGCGACGAGGCCGTTCCGACGCCCGCCTGCGTCGTCGCCGACAGCCTGCCGCTGCCTCCTCTCGACGCCGAATTCGTCCTCCTCACCGATGTTGCCGGACGTCCGGTCATGACGGTGCGCCCGACGCGCAGCCTGGCCGTCGGCGCCCTTGCTCCGGGTTTCTATTCCGTCCGTACGCTCGACGCGCGCGGACGTTCACACCGCGTTTCCGCCTTTGTCAAGCGCTGATCCGCCGCGTAGCCCGTTTCCCCAGTCAGCCGTCCCGGAAATCCGGTCGCAGTGACCGGGTTTTCTGTCAGCCGTCCCGTTCCTGCGGTCACGGCATCCGGTTTCCAGCCTCTGGCCGCGGGGCGTGAGGGACAGGCGGGCCGGAGGCTGCAAAGATTGTTAACGGCGGGACGCGAAAGGCGTCGCGCTTGTTGCCTGCCTCGACGGATAATCCTAACTTTGCACCGCCCACACCGTTTTATACTGATCAACCGTTATGAGAAAGCATCCATTGCTCTTGGCGGGTTGTGCCGTAAGCCTATGGTGGGCGTCGGTGTGCCCGGCGCTGGCCCAGGCCACTCCGGCCGACAGCCTGATGAATCTGTTCCGCCAAGTGGCGGGTTACGAACAGCGCTGGACGCGCGAACAAGTCTACCTGCACCTTGACAATAACGCCTACATCGAAGGCGAGACCATCTGGTTCAACGCCTATGTCGTCTACGCCTCCACACTCCGGCCCACACATCTCAGCCGGGTGCTCTACGTCGAACTGCTCAACGCCGCCGGCGACGTGATGAGCCGCCAGAAGTTACGCATCGCCGACAACGGGCAGGCCGACGGCTCGTTCAAACTCGACGAGCAGACGATGAAAAGCGGGTACTACGAGATACGAGCCTACACAAGGGCGATGCTCAATTGGGACGCCGCGTCGGTCTATTCACGCGTAGTCCCCGTGTTCCGCAGGCCTGAGGGCGGCGCGCCCGACGGCCAGCTTGTCATGGCCGAAGCTTACGGGCACACTGACGCCCCCTCCTTACGGTCGAAGAAGCCGGCCGACGCCGGCGAGCGCCGGAAGCGGGCGAAGGACGGGCTCGACCTCACGTTCTATCCCGAAGGCGGATTCCGCGTGGCGGGGCTGCCTTCCGACGTGGCGTTCCGCCTGACCGATGCCAATGGCAACCCCGTCGAGGGGACGCTCCGCCTTGTCGGCAAGGCGGGGGAAGAGCTGGCCACGGCCCGCACCGAGCACGAGGGCATGGGCAGTCTCGCCGTGCCGCCCACGGCCGAGGGCGCAAGTATCGTGGCCGAGGCCGGGACAGCGACAGCCCGTTTTGCTCTCCCCGCAAGCCATCCCGGTTATGCGCTGAGCGCCACGTGGACGTCGGCCGACACGCTCCGGCTCACCGTCGGTGGAGGCACAGGAGCGGTAGCCCGCCTGCTTGGCGTCAGTGCTACGACGCGCGGCCATGCCACCTATTTCGACACGCTCAGCATAGCTCCCGGCGTGGTGCGCGGCCTCAACGTGCCCCGCACAAGCTTGGGCAGCGGCGTCAACCAGCTGACCCTTGTCGACGCTTCGGGCCGTGTGTGGGCCGAGCGCCTTGTCTGGAACGATCCCCCGGCGGCCCTGCACCTCGACGTCCGTCAGAGCCAGGCCAGCTACTCCCCCTGTTCGCCCGTGGCGCTCGAAATGCGGCTCACCGACGCCGCCGGGCGTCCGCGTCAGGCGTCCTTCTCGCTCGCCGTCCGCGACCGTGGCGGCGAACTCGTCGCGCCGGGCGCCGGCATCCGTGAGAGCCTCTTGCTCAGCTCTGGCGTGAAAGGCTATATCGCCCGGCCGGAATACTACTTCGCTGCCGACGACGCCCCACACAGCCGCGCGCTCGACCTGCTCCTGCTCGTACAGGGCTGGCGTTGCTACGATTGGCGCGAGATGGCTGGCCTGACCGGCAAACGGCTCGAACAGCCCGTTGAGGAAGGCATCCTCATCGACGGGCGTGCCGTGGGCGGACGCGTGTCGAAGTCCTTGGACAATTGCGATGTCGACATCGACATCTTTCTCGCCGACCAGAGGCTGAAAGGAGAGGCACGCACCGATTCGGCCGGTGAATTCGCTTTCCTCTGTCCGTCGTTCTATGGCGACGCCATCGGCACTTTCTATCTCTCGCGCGGCGGGAAGGCGCGCTTTGGCTACGTCGCGCTCAACCGCAACTTCATCCCCGAGCCCCGGTTCATCAGTGAGGCCGAACGCAGACTGCGCCCGCCTGTCGTCCCGTCGGACCCGGCTCTGCTCCATGCCCCCCTGTTCGCCTGGACCGATACCTTGCCGAAAGCGTCGATAGTGCTCGGCGAGGCCAAAGTGAACGCCAAGGGGTTTGACAACTACTTCACGGGGCGCTACTCCTGGGAGGGAGGCGAGGCAGCCGGCCGCCGTTATGCCGACATCTATTACAACGTCGAGGACGAGATTGAGCGCTACATGGATGAGGGACATGCGAGCCCTGGCCTCTGGGAATGGCTGCGCGGGCGTAACAAGTATTTCTACTATGAGATACTCGATGACGGCGGTCCCGCCGACGAGCAGCGCCGCGAACTGGCCGAGACGGGCCATCCGGGGCTTCCGAAATTCAAGGTGGAGTACAAAGGGCGTCCGACCTACGTGGTCCTCGACAACGAACTACTGGGCGCCGAAGGTCCCGGCTTTCTTGAAAAGACAAATCCCTCAGAACTCACGGCCGACGAAGTGAAGACGCTCATCATCAGCGAAGACCCGCAAGCCTATCAGCGTTACGTGCAGCCCAAAACGGGCGTGGCGCTATCGCAGGCGGGCGCCCCGGTCACCATCTTCGTTTACAGCAATCCCTCGACCGACATCTACCAATACAAGAAGGGACGCCGCATCACGCGCATCCACGGCTACACGGCGCCGCAGGACTACTATCATCCCGACTACCGCACGCGCGACGTCCCGACCGACACCGACTATCGCCGGACGCTTTATTGGAATCCCAACGTGGCGACGGACGCCGACGGGCGCGCCTCGGCCGTCTTTTTCAGTAACTCACGCCCCGGCGCGCGGCTTGTCTTCTCGGCGCAAGGTGTCACTCCGGCAGGCGAGTTTGTCGACATGGAAAAATAAAGCCGC
>HF989201.1 GCA_000431275.1 Prevotella sp. CAG:755
CTCGGCGCGGTTCACGCGGAAGCCGCGCAGGCGTCCCGACGCGTCGACAAAGCAGAGGCCGTCGCCGTTGGCAAAACGCGCGCCGCCGTCGACCGTGAACGAGCGTGCGCAGACGGCCGCGACCCGGCCGACCGCTTCGCCCATGGCCTTGGGTGTGTCGAACGAGGCCACGCCGGCGCGCGTCCGTCCGTGCAGGAAATAGTCCGTGAAACCGCGGTTGAAGCTCTTTGCCGGGTTGGGGGTGAAGGAGCAGGTCGAGGTGCCGAACGAGGCGCGGCAGTAGTCGCCGGGGCGGCGCCGGATGACGTCGTCGATGGCACGGCGGTAGTGGGCCGTGATGTTCTTGACGTAGGCGGTGTCTTTGAGCCGGCCTTCGATTTTGAAGGAGCTGACTCCGGCGTCCATCATGGCCTCGATGTCGGGCGTGCGGTTCATGTCGCGCAGCGAGAGCAGGTGCTTGTCGCGGACGATGGTCTTGCCGTCGGCGTCGACCAGGTCGAAGGCCAGGCGGCAGAACTGGGCGCACTCGCCGCGGTTGGCCGAGCGGTGGAAGCAATACTGCGAGGCGTAGCACCGGCCGCTGAGGCTCACGCAGAGCGCCCCGTGCACGAAGGCTTCGAGCGCAACGGGCGTGGCGGCATGGATGGCGCGGATGTCGGCCAGCGAGAGTTCGCGTGCCAGCACCACCTGCTCGAAGCCCGCACGGGTCAGGAAGGCCACCTTCTCGGGCGTGCGGTTGTCCATCTGCGTCGAGGCGTGCAGGGCGATGGGCGGCAGGTCGAGCCGCAGCAGGCCCATGTCCTGCACGATGAGCGCGTCGGCGCCTGCGCGGTGCAGTTGGTGGACGAGGCGTTCCACGGCGGGGAGCTCGTCGTCGTAGAGGATGGTGTTGAGCGTCACGTAGACGCGCGCCCCGAACGTGTGGGCGTAGTCGGCCAGGCGGGCGATGTCGCCGACCGGGTTGCCCGCAGCGGCGCGGGCGCCGAATCCCGGTCCGCCGATATAGACGGCGTCGGCGCCGTGGCGGACGGCCTCGATGCCGGTGTCGGCGTCGCGGGCGGGGGCAAGGAGTTCGATGGCTCGGGCTGTCATTGGAGCGTGGCCTGAGGGCTGTGGGCCTGCGGTCAGTCCTCTTCGAGGATGTGGCGCGCCAAGGTCTTTTGCAGGTTGCGGATGTCGGTGTCGCGGCTGAACTCTTGGGTGAAAGGCTCGTTGCGCCCGGCCAGCCAGAGCTTGAGTTCGCAGTCGTCGTCGAGCGTTCCGGCCGTTTCGATGGAGAAGAACGAGATCGAGCGGTAGGGCAGGGAGAGGTATTCCCGCTTCTTGCCCGTCAGGCCCTGCGTATCCTGGATGATGAGCCGGCGGTTGGTGAACACCCATTTGTCGCGGAAGATGCGGAAGGCTGTTTCGAGCTGTTCGCCGTCGTAGAGGATGGCGTCGTATTCCTTGCGGATGGTGTCGAGGTCGATGCTTGTGGCGTTGCCGAAGAGGTTGTTGATGATGCCCATGGCGTTTTGTGATTATTGTTCCTGGATGCAAAGATAGTGCAAACGAGTGGAGCGCGGGGCGGGGAGCCTGTGGATTTTCGCCCCGCGCTTTTCCGGGGGCTGCCTGTCCTGGCGGAAGTCCGCGGGTCCGCGGGGCGCGTCCGGGTCGCCCGGTCGTGGCCCCGGCGGTGGCTCCGGGTCAGCTCAGGCCGGTGATGTGTCCGTCTGCGTAATCGATGCGCAGGGCCTGGGGCGACTTCGGCAGGCCGGG
>HF989202.1 GCA_000431275.1 Prevotella sp. CAG:755
CAGCCGTTTCTTGCGCGGCCACCGCGCGACGCGCTTCATGCGCCGACGGTTCGTCATGGCCGAGCGGCGGAAAAGGTCGTCTACGTAGCGCGTGATGTCGCCACCGTACTCCGTATGTATCGTCGCATAAACCAAAGGCACGTAGTCCGCCGTGTCGCCGAACGCACGCAACTGCGCGGCCAGCTTACGGCGCTCGGCGGCCTCGTCGAAGCTGCCCGAGGCGTACAAATTGCGTTGCACGCGGCGCAGACGGCGCAAGAGCTCGTTCGCTTCCAGTTGATTTCTGTTCACGCGAGCATTGGTCACAGCTTCAACATCGGGCATTGACACAATATGCCCGTCCACATTGAGCGACTCTTGAAGCCATGCTTTGTTCAAAGGGTCATTGAGCACAAGGTGCCCCACGAGAAGGAATGTCGAGCAGCAACTGTCGAACACGCACGTGTCGTGCACGAAGTCGGCAAGCCCGCTATCCGCCGGCGTGGCCGCCAACGTCACACTCCCGCCAAGCTCTGCGGCGTGCGCCCCCAGCACCAGCCACAAAGCGAGAAAGAAGCCGTTCAACCTGTGAAAAAAGTAGTTTTTCATGATGCAGTTCCTTTAATGTGTAACCGTCTGATTCTTATATCCTTTGCCGACAAATATATAAAAAGATGCCCCGAAAGGCAGAATTTCGTGCGGAGAAAATTCTACCATTTTTCTATCATTCAGAACTGGCTGCTTATCAAGCGGATACGACATGCCTTGATAGAAAATTGTTAGATGATTTTCGCGCCCTTTTCGCGCCAACGGGCGTCGGAAGCAGACTTTTCCGCCTTTCCGGATGACTTTTCATCGGGACAAAATGGCTCTTTTTCGTTCTTGGGGCGACAAAAAAGAATGAATTTTTCACCATCTCATACTTTTTCCTTACTCTTGTAGAGGAGAGATGGTCTTTTAAGAAATCTGCCCGCCTATGCAACGTTCATTAATACCCCTTTTTCTGTTCCTTCTCGTCGTTTTCCTTTCCGCTTGCCAGCCCCAGGCACCGCGCGACATGCTGACGGCAAAACTCGACAGCCTCGAAAACCGCATAGCTGCCAACCCCGACAGCGTGGCCGACGCGCTCGAAGCACAGCGCAAGCGTTACGCCCGGGCCGACGAGGCCACGCGGATGCGTTTCGAACTGCTGCGCACGGCCGCCCTCTTCAAGGCACACCGCACGCCAAACGACGACAGACCGATGCGCGCCGTCGCTGCGTACTACGAACGTAAAGGCACCGCCCTTCAACAGGCTTGGGCCTACTACCACCTTGGTGGCATCTACGCCGACCGTGGCGATGCCACGGAAGCCATCAACTGCTACCACAAGGTGCTTGACCTCGAAAAGGAGCTCTACGACCAAAGCAAACTGATGTTCTTTACTTATACACGTCTCACCGCCATATACAGCAACCAGTACAAACCGCAATATGTCATCACCACTGCGCGGAAAGCCTTGGCTTACGCACAGCAAATCCGGAACGTCCACTACATCGGGGATTGCTATGAAACGCTTGCAAATGGTTATAGACTAAACAATCAACAAGACAGCGCCTTTCACTACTTTAACAAGGCATGGCAACTGCTTTGGAACAAGGCACAACTTCACTTGACAAGCGACTTGTTGGACCATTACATATTATTGTGCATCGAGACCGATTCTCTTGACTTAGCCCAAAGACTAATGGCCAGCATGCCACACCATCCCGACAGTCTGAGCGGTTTCAGCAACGTGGTCGTGGGTGATTATTTCTTAGCCCGCAAACAGGCAGGACTGGCCGCACCATACTTCCGCCGAGCCACACAAAGCGACAAACTCCGCCACCGCGCATACGGATGGCAAGGTTTGCTCGAATGTGCCCGCCTGCGGGGCGACGTGCAGGCACAAGCGGACTACTCCGACCGTTACATCGCCACGCACGATTCCGTGGACAACCACATTGACGAAGAAACAGTAAGTCAAGCCTATGCTCAGTTCAATTACGATACCTACCGGGCTCAACGTAACGTTCTCACCGATCAATTGGCACGCAGCCAGAAATTTGAGTCTCTCTTCTGGACGACACTGGGGGCCTGTTCCGCTTTGGCAGCTGCCGTCAGCATACTGGCTATCATAGCACGGCGGAGACGCAGACGCATCAAAACTTGTACCTATCGGCTGGAAAAGGCCCTAAACAAGGTCCGGACGCTACATCAGACCGTCCTTCGCGTCCAAAAAGAGACCGAAACAGCCCACACAACGTTAGCCAAGAAGGAATCGGCACAGCAACAACAGACAAGAAAGCTACGCGATAAGGCCGAATTGCTCTACAAGTTCCACAAAGCGGTCATAACAAGGGAACAGCCCGACGGGAACGATTGGACCGCCCTGATACACGTTGTCGACACTCAATGGGACAACCGGGGCACCAGTCTTGTTGTCTCGCCATTAGGGCTCACCAATAAGGAAATACGCCTCTGCTTGTTGCTCTACTTCCAGTTCAGCTACAAAGAGATGCAGTTTCTCCTCAGCGTCAGCAACCCGAGCATGGAAAAAAGCCGTCTCTTGGCCAAACTACAAGCAAGGCGGCAAGAGTTAGACCAAGAGGACCAAGCACTTGTCGACGCGTGGCTTCAAAAACTCATTCTCAAGCAAAAGCCTCTTTATTCCGGCAAATTTCCCCCTCACGGCTGAAATGATGGACGCTATGACCGACATAACCGCCGAACAAACAGAAAAACAGGACTGAGTTTGGCTCGTTCGGCAATTTCTGTTTATCTTTGTTGCACGAAGATAGGATGCGGCGCGACAGTGCCATGAAGAAAGCAAGCTTTCGCTTGTCGTTGCGCTCGCTCTCCACTTTCTTTGTTCCCAAACCTACTGTCACTTTTGTCAATCCATAAAGAAAAAGAAATATGTTCGACGTAAAAGCCTGCCTCGCCGCCTGCGAGGAGAAAATGGAAATGAGTGTGATGCACCTCGAAGACGTTCTGGCCACTATCCGTGCCGGAAAAGCCAACGTACACATCCTCGACGCCATCCGCGTAGACTCCTACGGCTCGATGGTGCCCATCAACAACGTAGCCGCCGTGACCACGCCCGACGCCCGCACGATAGCCATCAAGCCATGGGACAAGTCGATGTTCCGCGTCATCGAGAAAGCCATCATCGACTCGGAAGTAGGCATCATGCCTGAGAACAACGGCGAAGTGATCCGCCTGAACATTCCGCCCCTCACCGAAGAGCGGCGCCGCCTGCTCTCGAAGCAATGCGGAAAAGAGGCCGAGGAGGCCAAGGTGAGCGTGCGCAACGCCCGCCGCGACGGCATCGACAAACTCAAAAAGGCCATCAAGGACGGACTGAGCGAGGACCTCGAAAAAGACGCCGAGGGCGACCTCCAAAAGATGCACGACCGGATGATCAAGCGCATCGACGAAATCCTGGCGGCCAAGGAGAAGGAAATCATGACCGTCTGACACGAAAAAACGAAGGCTCATGCATGGCACCGTCATCCGCAACACTGGCAGCTGGTACGTCGTCCGCACGGACGACGGCCGGCACGTCAGATGTAAGGTCAAGGGCAACTTCCGCCTGCGCGGCATCCGCTCGACGAGCCCTGTCGCAGTGGGCGACGGGGTGACGCTCGGCGAGGAGACGGACGGCACGGCCTACATCACCGAGCTGGACGAGAGGCGCAACTACATCGTCCGGAAAGCCTCGAACCTGTCGAAACAAAGCCACATCCTGGCCGCCAACGTCGACGCCACGCTGCTCGTCGTGACCGTGGCGCGACCCGTGACGACGACCACCTTTATCGACCGCTTCCTGGCCTCGGCCGAGGCCTACCGCGTACCGGCCCTGCTGGCCTTCAACAAGACCGACGAGATGGACGACGCCGCGCGCGACGAGGCCGAGGCGCTCATGCTCGTCTACCGCCACATCGGCTAAGACCGTTTCCCCCCCGCCACATCGGCTACGACTGTTTCCCCCTCTCGGCCCTGACGGGCGACGGCCTCGACGCCCTGTGCCGGGCCATCGCCGGGAAAACCGTCCTGCTGGCGGGCCACTCGGGCGTGGGGAAATCGACCCTGCTCAACCGCCTCGTGCCGGGCGCCGACGCCCGCACGGCAAGCATCTCCGAGACCCACCAGACGGGACAGCACACCACGACGTTCAGCGAGCTCTACGACCTGCCCGGCGGCGGCGCGCTCATCGACATCCCGGGCATCAAAGGCTTCGGCACGTTCGACATGGACCCCGCCGAGGTGGGCCACTACTTCCGCGACATCTTCGCCCTGTCGGCCGGTTGCCGCTTCCACAACTGCACCCACACGCACGAACCGGGATGCGCCGTGCTCCGCGCCCTCGACGAACATCGGCTGGCTCCCTCACGCTATGTCTCCTACCTGAGCATGCTCGAAGACAAAGACGAGGCCAAATACCGCCCGGCCTACTGACGCCGCCACACCGCCCATCCTCAAAACCTATCGCCATGGAACTGCTCACAATCATCATCCTGCTGGCCATCGTGACCCTCCTGCTTTTCGCCATCGAAGCCCTCATCACGCCAGGTTTCGGCGTCGCGGGCATCTGTGGCGCCGTCTGTGCCGTCGTGGCCAACATTCTCACTTTCATCCGCTACGGCAACGCCATCGGGATGGCAGTCCTGGGCGCCACGGTGGCCGTCGTCATCGGCTTCCTCTACTGGCTGAGCCGCTCACGCGCCATCGAACGCGCCACACTACACAGCACCATCTCTTCGACAGCCGCCACACCCGCACAGCTCAGCATCAAAGCGGGCGACGAAGGCCGTGCAGAAACTCGCCTTGCCCTCATCGGCAACGCCGTCATCGACGGCAAAACGGTGGAAGTCAAATCAGCCGACGGCTTCATCGACGAAGGCACGCCCATCGTCGTCATCCGCGTAGAAGACGCCCTCATCCTCGTGCGCCGCAAGCCCGGAAAAAACGTTTAACCTACCAAAATCTAAGCCTATGATCTCACCTATTTTCGCTATCATCGTCGCGATAGCTGTCATCGTCGTACTAAGCATCTTTTTCCACTTCGTGCCCTTCTTTCTCTGGCTGTCAGCCAAAGTGTCGGGCGTCCGGATCTCACTCATCCAGTTGTTTCTGATGCGCATCCGGAACGTTCCGCCGTCTGTCATCGTGCCGAGCCTCATCGAAGCGCACAAAGCCGGACTGGGCTACATCACCCGTGACAACCTCGAGGCCCACTACATGACGGGCGGCCACGTGCAACGCGTGGTCCACGCCCTCGTCTCGGCCTCAAAAGCGAACATCGACCTCTCCTTCGAGAAAGCCACGGCCATCGACCTGGCCGGACGCGACGTATTCGAGGCCGTGCAGACCTCGGTCAACCCCAAAGTCATCGACACGCCGCCAGTGGCCGCCGTGGCCAAGAACGGCATCCAACTCATCGCCAAAGCCCGCGTCACAGTGCGTGCCAACATCCACCAGCTCGTCGGCGGCGCAGGCGAGGATACCATCCTGGCTCGCGTGGGCGAAGGCATCGTGTCGAGCATCGGCTCGGCCTCCTCACACGAAGAAGTGCTCGAAAATCCGGACTCCATATCGAAACTCGTGCTCCGCAAGGGCCTTGACGCCGGCACTGCCTACGAAATCCTGTCCATCGACATCGCCGACATCGACGTCGGCAAGAACATCGGCGCCACACTCCAAATCGACCAAGCCAACGCCGACAAGAACATCGCACAGGCCAAAGCCGAAGAGCGCCGCGCCATGGCTGTGGCACAGGAGCAGGAGATGAAGGCCTTGGCACAACAGGCCAAAGCCGAGGTCATACAAGCCGAGGCAGAAGTGCCCAAAGCCTTGGCCCAGGCGCTGCGCGACGGCAACATGGGCTTCATGGACTTTTACCGCCTGGAAAACCTGAAAGGCGACACCGCCATGCGCGAGAACTTCTCGAAATTCGGCAAGGACGACGTCAAAGATATTCTCAAATGAAGACAGCCTCCGACGCATCTTCCCAATGCCTAAGGCTCCTGAACCATAAACAATGCTAAACAATCAAACATATGGACAAATTTACATCTCTGCTCAGTCTTCTCTCACTAGGCTTGGCGTTTTCCATGAACGGGCAGACAGCCAAGGCGGCATCGCCTGTCCTTTCCAGCACAAACGCTACAACAAACCACATGTCAGCCTATATGGCCGAAGAAAGTTCCACGTCTGACAATGAAACTGCCGAAGGGACTCCCGTCACCATCACCGTCGACATGACCACCGGAAGCCTGGCCAGCGGTACGGGAAGCACCTATTCCAACAGCTGGACCAGCACGGCTACTGACCCGCAGCTTTCGCTGTCGTGCGGTGCCAACAACATGGTAGCCAACGGGACGAGCCTGGCACTCTGCCAAGGACAACGTGGCAATACGTACACCCTCAGCGTACCCCGCGGATGGCTCATCAGCGAATACGCGTTCGACTTCACCAACTCGGGCGAAGACATGACCATCACGCCCGACGGCGGCAGTGCCATCACCTGTGAGGGAGACGGCACTGCTCACGTGGCGGCGACAGCCATCAATGCCCAGTCGGCAACATTCACCGTCACAGCCGCCAACGGAACGGCAGGCGCACAGGCTATCACAACAAACTTCACCGTCACCGTAGACAAAGCGCCGGAAAGCGAATTTAATGTGACCGAGATATTCTCGTCGGAGACAGGCGGCGACATACCCTATCGCATCCCCGCCATTACGCGGCAGCCGAACGGCAACCTGCTCGTTGTTTCGGACTACCGCTACTGCCGTGCCGACATCGGTTTCGGCCACATCAACATCGTAGGTCGCATCAGTACTGACAATGGCCAGACGTGGGGCGAAGAAATCCTTATCGCCGAAGGGAACGGAATTACAGGCGATCCGGCCTGCGGATACGGCGATGCAGCCATTGTCACAGACAGCATCTCCGGGCGCATCCTCATGATGTGCTGCACGGGCAACGTATTCTACTCCAACGGCAACCGCCAGAACCCGCTCCGCACCGCGCGGCTTTACAGCGACGACGGCGGCCTCACATGGAGCCAGCCCGAGGACGTGACGGAACAGATCTACGGTCTCTTCGACGAGGAAGACGGAACTTCAATCGCAGGCCTTTTCTTCGGTTCCGGACGTATCGCACAAAGCCAGCTCGTCAAAGTGGGAGACTATTACCGGCTATACGCCGCACTCTGCACCCGCAGCGGCAACCGTGTCATCTATTCTGACGACTTCGGCGGAACATGGAAAGTGCTTGGCGGCGTCAACGCCACTCCCGCGCCCAGCGGCGATGAGCCCAAATGCGAAGAACTTCCCGACGGCCGCGTGCTGCTGAGCAGCCGCATGAACGGCGGACGCTACTTCAACATCTTTACGTACACCAACCGGGAAACGGCCGAGGGCTCTTGGGGCACAGTCGTGGCCAGCAACCAGCAGGAAGGCGGCATCACCGTCAGCCAGAACTCGACGAACGGCGAAATTCTCCTTATTCCGGCCGTGCGCAACGCCGACGGCAAGAAGATGTACCTCGCTTTGCAATCCATCCCCTTCGGTCCGGGACGCGCCAACGTAGGTCTCTGGTTCAAAGGCCTCGAAACGTATGGCGATTACAGCACCCCGGCGACCTTTGCTTCCCAATGGGAAGGCAGTTACCAGGTGTCGCAACTCAGCTCGTGCTATTCGACCATGATGATGCAGGCTGACGGCAAACTCGCCTTCATCTATGAGGAAAGCACCCCGACGGCTGTCAGCGGTGGCTACACCATCGTCTATGCGCCCCTCGATATCGAAACGATCACCGGCGGCCTTTACAGCTTTGACAACAGCGTGAACCGCATGGATTTTTTAGCCGACGGCGTCGATGAGCTCACAAGTTCACTGGAAACGACCGGTTACGTAGGCACCATCTCCGAAGAAGGGATTGCCGACGTTTACCAAGCCGCCGACGCCTTCAAAAACGTTCCGACGTTCGACAACTATTTCGCCATCATCAGCGCAATCAACAATCCGGCCAAAACCATCACTTTTGATCCGGCCAAAGTGTACCGTATCTACAACGCACGCGCCGAGGAAGCCCTCAGCAGCCTTAGGGTCAGCCAACGTTCCAACGGCAATTTCTCGGGAAACATCGTCACGGCGGAAGACTTCGGCAGCAATGACTATGCTGCACTTTGGAAGTTTGAAGGAAACGAAACAGACGGCTACAAATTGAAAAATCTGAACGCTGATGCCTACTACGTGGCAGCAGAAAGCAACGCGTCTCTCAATACCACCGAAACGGCCTCTGTACTGGCCATCGGCGAAGGTTCAGCCAAGGATAACTGGACGCTCGCTGTGACCAACAACACAAGCCTGGGCAAAAACGTCTACCTTAACGCACACCACTGTGACGACGCCAACCAAGGCAATCCCAACAGCCACGCCATCGGCACGTGGAGGAACGGTGCCTCGGATGCCGGCAACCAATGGATGCTTCAACAAGTGGATACTATGACGACAACCCTCGATGAAAGCGGATACGCAGCAGTCGACTATCCCTTCGCCGTCCGGCTGCCTGAGGGGCTCACGGCCTACACCACACTCGGTGAAGAGAAGTCCGCCCTCGTGCTGAAAGCCATCGAGGGTGACGTGCTCCCCGCCCACTCGCCCGTGCTCCTCGGCGGCAATGCCGGGACCTACACGCTCACCATCCTCGACGAAAACACCGACGAACCCCTCGCCACGGGGTTCGACGGCGTGACGGTACGCACCATCATCAGCAACGACGCAAACCACTATCTCCTCGGCGTTGAAGAAGGAACAAGCGAAGCTGTGTTCAACCTCACCTCGTCGACCAGCATAGCCGCCAACACGGCTTACTACACAACCACGACCGAGGACATCGACGCCTTTACGCTGACCACAAACACCGTAGGCATCGACGGAGTGACGGCAGGACCGGAAAAGAGCACTTCATTCTACGACCTCAGCGGCCGCCGCGTGGAGAAGC
>HF989203.1 GCA_000431275.1 Prevotella sp. CAG:755
AAAAGTTGCATTTATAAGTTGAACTCAAGAGACACGTAAGCAGCCACACCGTTTACCACACTATCGTCCGCTCACTCAGGCTGAGAGTGGAGGATGTGAATTAATCGGAAAAAGCCCTCCGGGAGCCCCATAATCCGGAATAAATGCGTAAGTTTGCAGACGAGTCCGGCCGCGAAAGACGCGGGCGCCCGTCCTTGTGTATCAGTCTCTGTATATGTGAGTCGCTTTTCAATATGAGAAAAAAGTTTGTCTGCTTCCTTTGGATCTGCTTTGTGCTGGTGGTATGCGCGGCAGCGGCCTTCTTCGCGGCCATCGCGCGGGGCTGGATCGGCTATGTGCCACCTCTGGCAGAGTTGCAGACACCCATCAGCCGGTTCGCCTCGCAGGTAGTTTCAGCCGACGGGGTTCTATTAGGCACGTGGTCGCGCAGCGAGAACCGCATCTTTGTGGACTACGACGAAATCTCGCCCCACGTCTTCCGTGCCCTCGTGGCCACGGAGGACGTGCGCTTCAACCGTCACTCGGGCATCGACATACGAGCCTTAGGCCGCGCCGTGGTGAAACGCGGGCTCTTCGGCGACAAGGGAGCCGGCGGCGGCAGTACCATCACCCAGCAGCTGGCCAAACAGCTCTACTCGTCGACAGCGTCCAGCTCTGCCGAGCGTCTCCTGCAAAAGCCCATCGAATGGGTCATTGCCGTCGAACTCGAACGGCAATACACGAAGGAAGAGATTCTGACACTCTACTTGAACTACTTCGACTTCCTGCACGGCGCCGTGGGCATTAAGACGGCAGCATCCACCTACTTCGGTAAGCAGCCGCGCGATCTGACACTCACGGAAGCCGCCACTCTGGTAGGAATGTGCAAAAACCCTTCCTACTACAACCCCGTGCGCTTTCCCGATCGTTGCCGCGAACGGCGTAACGTGGTGTTGGGACAAATGGAGAAAGCGGGCTTCCTCTCCGAGGCCGAGCGACAGACACTCAGCGCCGAGCCGCTGACACTCAACTTCCACCGCGCAGACCACAAGGAGGGCAGTGCCACATATCTGCGCGAGATGCTGCGCCGCGTGCTGATGGCACGCCGTCCCCAACGGGCAGACTACCACGACTGGCAGGCACAACAGTTCTACGAGGACTCTATGGCATGGGAGCGCGATCCACTCTACGGATGGTGTAACAAGAATTTCAAACGTGACGGCAGTCCATACAACATCTACACCGACGGACTGAAAATCCGGACTACGATCGATTCGCGCATGCAGCGCTATGCTGAGGAGTCAGTGCGCGGCCATGTCGCATTCTACCTGCAACCCCTCTTCGAGCGGCAGCGACGCGGCTCGGCTACATTCCCCTATACAGACGCGCTGACGCCTGCTCAGGTAAAAGCCATTATGGACAAAGCCATGCGCCTAAGCGACCGATACCGCACCATGAAGGCCTCAGGAGCCGACGAAACGGAGATCCGCCGGGCCTTTGACGTGCCAACAGCGATGACGGTCTACTCCTATCACGGCGACGTCGACACGGTGATGACGCCGATGGATTCTATCCGCTACTACAAATCGTTCCTGCGCGCAGCATTCTTCTCAATGGATCCCGCAAATGGGCACGTCAAGGCCTACGTCGGCGGGCTGGACTACACCCACTTCCAATATGACATGTGCACCTCGGGCCGCCGTCAGGTGGGCTCGACCATCAAGCCCTTCCTCTACGCCTTGGCCATGCAGGACGGGTTGACGCCATGCGACGAGCTAATGAACGCCCAGCGAACCTACTATGTGGCGGGGCGCCCTTGGACTCCACGCAACACGAGCCACTCACGCTACGGCGAAATGGTGACACTTAAATGGGGCCTCTCGCGGTCGAACAATTGGATTTCTGCCGCCTTGATGCAAGCTATCGATCCCACGGGACAGCGTTTCGCCGCCCTTTTGCACGAATTCGGCGTGATGAACCGCGAAATCCATCCCTCCATGGCGCTCTGTCTGGGACCATGCGACATTTCCGTCTCGGAGATGGCCTCAGCCTACACAGCGTTCGTCAACCGCGGAATCCGTTGTGCCCCACTCTTCGTTACGCGCATCGAAGACAACCAAGGCAACGTATTGGCCGAATTCCAGCCCCGCATGAACGAAGTGATTAGCGAAGAAAGTTCGTACAAAATGATCGACATGCTGCGCGCCGTAGTCGACGGCGGAACAGCGGGTCGCCTGCGATTCAAATACCACCTCAAAGCTCCGATTGGCGCAAAAACGGGAACCACGAACCGCAATTCCGACGGATGGTTCGTCGGCTTCACGCCGCGCTTGGTAAGTGCCTGCTGGGTGGGCGGAGAGGACCGCGACATCCACTTCAACAGTATGGCCATCGGACAAGGCGCCTCGTCGGCTCTACCCATATGGGCCTACTATATGATCAAGGTTTACCGCGACAAGTCGCTCGGCTACCGACAGGATGAGACGTTCAGTGTGCCCCAGGATTTCGATCCCTGCTCATCGGGCACCGGTTCCGACGCAAGACCCGACTCCACGGCCACAGCGCCACTCCCAAACAGCACTCCCGGCGTGGACGGCATCTTCGACTGAGTGACATCCACTGGTAATGCATGCCCACGCAGGGCTCACCAGTTCGCTCCGAAAAAACGTAAAATGTTACAGACATGAAATTCATCGCTATTATACCTGCGCGCTACGCCTCTACGCGCTTTCCCGGCAAGCCGCTGGCCATGCTGGGAGGAAAACCTATCATCCAAAGGGTCTGCGAACAGGCTCGTGCCGTGTTCGACCGCGTTCTCGTGGCCACCGACGACACCCGCATCGCAGAATGTGTCGACAACTTTGGAGGGAAAGCCGTCATGACTCGCCCAGACCACCGCAGTGGAACCGACCGATGCTTCGAGGCTTATGAGAAGGCAGGTGAGGACTGTGACGTGGTCGTCAATGTACAAGGCGACGAGCCCTTCATCGCCCCGCAGCAACTTAAAGCGGTCTGTCACTGTTTCGACAATCCGGCCACGGACATCGCCACGCTGGTAATGCCTTTTGCTCCCACAGCCACGTGGGACGAGATCGCGAACCCAAACAGCCCGAAAGTCGTCGTCGGCGCAGGTGGCCGCGCACTCTATTTCAGCCGATCCGTCATCCCTTACATCCGTGGCAGCGAGCACGCGGAATGGCCACGACGTCACACGTTCTTCAAGCACATCGGGCTATACGCCTACCGCTCCGAAGTGCTCAAACGCCTCACAGCACTCCCTCCCTCACCTCTTGAAATGGCGGAGTCACTCGAACAGCTACGTTGGCTCGAAGCCGGATATACCATCACGACAGCTGAAACGCACACCGCAACCATCGGAATCGACACGCCAGCCGACCTAGAACGCGCGGCGCAATTCCTCACAGATCATCCATAACATCCCTATACACCCACTGTTATTCCAGTAAAAAAAGACATGACCAGCAAAGCCATAATCACCGCCTTGACTGCAGTACTCTTAGTGAGTATGCCGGTAGCAGGCCAGAAAATGAAAATCGGAAGCTATACGTTCAAAGACGGAGCTATTTACAGCGGCGAACTCGTATCAGGCAAACCAAACGGGAAGGGACGCACCGTCTTCAAGAACGGCGATACGTACGATGGCGAATACGTCAAAGGCAAACGCCAAGGTTACGGCATCTACACCTTCACTGACGGCGAGCGCTATGAAGGACAGTGGTTCCAAGACCACCAACACGGGAAAGGCACATTCTATTTCCGTAACAACAACCGATACGAAGGCCTCTGGTTCCGCGACTACCAACACGGCATGGGTACCATGTACTACTACAACGGAGACACCTATAAAGGCGAATGGGAAGATGACATGCGCGACGGGAAAGGCACCTACACCTATGCCGGAGGCGCTTATTACAAAGGCGAGTGGCAAAACGACCAGAAAAGCGGTCAGGGTGTTTTTGACTGGAACGACGGTTCGTATTACGACGGCCAATGGGCCAACAATCAACGCAACGGCCAAGGAACGTTCAAATATGCAGACGGCGACACATATACCGGACAATGGAAAGACGACATCCAGCATGGCCGTGGCATATACAAGTTCCGCAACGGCGACGTCTATGAAGGCGACTATGTCCAAGGCGAGCGCACCGGTGAGGGTATCTTCACCTTCGCCAACGGCGACACTTATGTAGGACATTTTCTCAACGGCGAACAAGACGGCGAAGGCACTTTCACCTGGAAAGCAGGCGCAACGTACAAAGGCCAGTGGCGCAACAATAACCGTAATGGCCGCGGCACATACCGTTGGAAAAACGGTGACACATACACCGGAGACTGGAAAGACAACCAAATGGACGGTGAGGGCATCTTACGCCTATCTAGTGGCGAGAAAGTCAAAGGAACGTTCAGCCAAGGCAAAAAGAACGGGAAATTCATCGAAGTTCAAAAAGACGGCTCACGCTTTGAAGGGTACTATAAAAACGGTGAAAAAGACGGACCTTTCGTTGAACGCGATGCCAACGGCAACGTCACACGCAAAGGCACCTACAAAAACGGGCGCGTCACACAAGAATGAAAGCACACACATACACCTTATAATCTAATCAAAGCTTATGGCACGCAAAACAACCGCACCGAAGCCAAAATTACTCAAACTGGTCAAAAATGACCCTTGGCTTCTCCCCTTTAACGACGCCATCGAAGGACGCCACAACCACGTGTTGGCCAAAATCGACGAGTTGACACAAGGAACCGGCTCACTCTCAGGGTTTGCCGATGGCCACCTCTACTTCGGTCTGCACCGCGAGGGCACAAAATGGGTATTCCGCGAGTGGGCTCCAAACGCTACGGACATCTATCTCATCGGCGACTTCAACGAATGGAAGGAGAACGAGAGATTCCGTCTGAAACGCATCAAAGGCACAGGAAATTGGGAGCTTAAACTCCCCGGATCCGCACTCAAACACGGCGACCTGTATAAGATGAAAGTCCATTGGGAAGGCGGACAAGGCGAACGCATCCCGGCATGGTGTCGGCGCGTTGTACAGGACGAAACGACAAAAATTTTCAGCGCCCAAGTATGGGCCCCCGAACACCCCTACGTATTCAAGAAAAAAACATTCCGCCCCAAGCGCACACCATTGCTTATCTACGAATGCCATGTAGGTATGGCGCAGGATGCAGAAAAAGTAGGCTCGTACGACGAATTCCGCACAAAGATTCTTCCGCGCGTCGTCAAAGATGGCTACAACTGCCTGCAAATCATGGCCATACAAGAGCATCCCTACTATGGGAGTTTCGGCTACCACGTGTCGAGCTTCTTTGCGCCGTCCAGCCGGTTCGGCACGCCCGACGAACTCAAACATCTCATAGACGAGGCACACCAAAACGGTTTGGCTGTCATTATGGATCTCGTACAGAGTCATGCTGTCAAGAACGAGGTGGAGGGCTTGGGAAACCTTGCTGGCGATCCATGCCAATTCTTTTACACCGGGGCGCGCCGCGAACACCCAGCATGGGACAGCCTATGCTTTGACTACGGGAAAAATGAAGTCATCCACTTCTTGCTCTCCAACTGCAAGTACTGGCTCGAAGAGTTCCACTTCGACGGCTTTCGCTTCGATGGTGTCACTTCAATGCTCTATTACAGCCATGGCTTGGGCGAAGCGTTCTGCCAATATGGCGACTATTACAACGGTCACCAAGACGACAATGCCATCTGCTATCTCACACTGGCAAACCAACTCATCCACGAGGTCAATCCACAAGCCATTACTATCGCAGAAGAAGTCTCTGGCATGCCAGGCCTGGCCGCACCGTTCAAAGACGGCGGCTATGGCTTCGACTACCGCATGGCCATGAACATCCCCGACTTTTGGATCAAAGTCATCAAGGAGCGCCGAGATGAGGACTGGAAGCCCAGCAGTCTTTTCTGGGAAGTAACAAACCGCAGAGCTGACGAACATAACATCTCGTACTGCGAAAGCCACGACCAAGCCCTTGTCGGCGACAAGACTATTATATTCCGTCTCATCGATGCCGACATGTACTGGCACTTCCGTATCGGTGATGAAAACGAAACGGCCCGCCGCGGCATCGCCCTGCACAAGATGATCCGCCTCCTCACTGCCTCGACCATCAACGGCGGCTACCTTAACTTCATGGGCAACGAGTTCGGCCATCCAGAATGGATCGACTTTCCGCGCGAGGGCAACGGATGGAGCTACAAGTATGCCCGGCGTCAGTGGCATCTTGTCGATGACCCAACACTCTGCTACCACTACCTCGGCGACTTTGACCGCGCCATGCTCACGGTGCTCAAAGAAATCCGGCAATTTCCCAAGTGCCCGGTTGTCGAAATCTGGCACAACGATGGCGACCAAATTCTGGCATACAGCCGTGGCAATTTCGTTTTTGTATTCAATTTCAGTCCAAACCGCAGTTTCACAGATTACGGATTCATGGTGCCGGAAGGCGCATACGACGTCATACTCAACACCGACGCGCCTGACTTCGGCGGAAACGGGCTTGCAGACGACACCGTGCGCCACCTCACCAACTTCGACCCCTTGCTCAAACGTGACGGAAAGGGATGGCTGAAACTTTACATCCCAGCCCGTTCCGCCGTAGTGCTGAAACGAGCCGAAGAGTAAACCGCCATGCTATCTCCAAGATACTCAGGAAAAACGTTCCGCTCCTCAAAAACAAAGCGAAGCCGCATGCTTGTGCAGGCGTGCTTCGCCTTGTTCGCTTTCCTCTACCTCTACGTCATGCAAGGGGACTTTTTGAGTTGGAGCCTAAGTGTCCTCACATCAGGACAAAGCCATCATGCTCCCCTGCTCTACGCCTTGGCTGGCTCCTTCCTGTGTGGGCTCATGCAATACGGCACAAGCCGGCTGTTCCCGACACTTCCGCCACAAACCTATGCGCTCACCGCACTGCCAAGCGCTGTAATACTCGTCCTGCTGACGGCTTACCCAAGCTATCATGCAGCCCTCGTTGCCTCGGTCGCCGCTCTCGCATCCGGCGGCATCGCCATCAAACTTGCCCTCCATTATGGACGTAAACACATGGCCGCCGTGAATATCTGCACGTGGAACACGCTCACCCTCTTCTTACTCTTCCTCTTTGTCGGATTGGCAGGAAACACACACGACGTTCTCCACTACGAACTCCGCGCAGCCCGCCTTTTAATCGACAACAAACCGGACGAAGCCGCAGAGGTGGGAAAAAAATCCCTTGCCACCTCACCACGACTCACCGCATTGCGTGCACTCGCTCTATCAAAGAAAGGACGACTCCCAGAAAACCTCTTTCACTATCCTATCAGTCCAGGCGGTTGCCGCAACTTGCTCCTAACCCCGACAGAAGCTGTCCAGCTGGGTCTTCCCCAAGCATCGCCTGGCACCATGATGAACTGTCCGGCTTTCTGGGGAGGCAGTGCGCGCCAATACTTTGACGGTCCAGTGCGCCGGTCGGCATTACGCTCAAACCGAACAGCCCAAGACTATCGCCTATGCGCCTTGCTACTCGACAAAGACATAGACCGTTTCGCAAGCGAATTGCGCACTTATTATGACCTAGACAGCCTCGCCACACCACTCCCGACAGCCTATCGCGAAGCCCTCATACTCTATCGCCAACTGCGCACCCGCCCGATTTACCTTTACGACGACAGCGCCGGCCAAGCCAATTTCAACGATTTTGAAACCATTCGCCGTGCATCCGGGAATCGGATGGAAAACGAAAATCGCGCACGCCGCGAATACGGGCACACCTACTGGTGGTACTACTTCTATGCCTGAACTATTACGCTACAACAGCATTACCATCTCTCACAACATCTGAACAACCGGACGAACCGGACGAAGCGACAGAAAAAACGAACCATCCAACAGGCTTTCATAACCCGACAGGCAGAAACATCCGTCGCCGCCAACCACACAACACCGGGGACAACATGAAAAAAAGGGAAGCAACCCGAAAGAGAACCCTCAAAAGCGAACTTCCGCCGAGCAAAATCAGTCAGCCGTCACCTTGCGACAGAACGGCTGATTGAAAAAACAGAACGGCCGACTGTTCCTACGGACGCTGCGACAGCCTCCTCTACCGGTATATGGCTCTACTGTCCAGCTGAAAAGAAATGCCCCGGCAACGGTCCTGTCGGGGCATTTCGTATGATAAAATCAACAATGACTTGACTCTCTTACGTGAAGAGGCATCCCGCCTCAATCAATAAGGTCGGCATAAACGGCTTTGGACTCACGAAGCAGGTCGGCAGGAGCTATGCGCAACTGCAAACCTCTCATGCCCGCACTGACATAAACATAATCGAAGCGCGCAGCCGTCTCGTGAACATAGGTCGGGAACATTTTTTTCATCCCTATGGGAGAACAGCCACCACGGATATACCCGGTGGTCGGAAGGAGCTCTTTGAGCGGAAGAAGCTCGCATTTCTTGTTTCCGCTGGCCTTAGCGGCTTTTTTAAGGTTAATCTCATGGTCACCAGGTACGACACACACGAAATAACCGCTCCGGTCACCGTGCAGGACGATGGTTTTGAACACTTGTCTGACATCCTCACCCAAACTTTCAGCCACATGGCCGGCACTCAGGTCGGACTCATCCACTTCATAGGACACCAGTTCGTAAGCGACCCGGGCTTGGTCGAGCAGCCGGGCTGCATTGGTTTTCTGCTTATGGCTCTTGCTCATTGTCGCAATGATTAACATTTACTGGCTGAGGGTAATTCATTTTTCAGGAATTGTGCCGTGAACCCTTTCCCCGACGCAACGACAGCTTCTGGTGTACCGGTAGCGACCACTTCTCCACCAGCCCGTCCTCCGTCCGGCCCCATATCAATGATAAAATCTGCCATCTTGATAACGTCTAGGTTATGCTCGATGACTATCACCGTATTCCCTCTGTCGACCAGACGGTTCAGCACATTCATCAGTACTCGTATGTCTTCGAAATGTAGTCCGGTAGTAGGCTCATCAAGGATGTAGAGTGTCTTTCCCGTATCGCGCTTGGCCAGTTCAGTGGCCAACTTCACACGTTGGCTCTCACCACCTGAAAGGGTCGTAGACGACTGGCCGAGCTTGACATATCCCAATCCGACGTCTTGCAACACTTTGATTTTATGCGCTAACGAAGGAACGTTTTCAAAGAATTCGACAGCTTGATTGATGGTCATGTCAAGTACATCGGCAATGCTCTTTCCCTTGAAACGTACTTCCAATGTCTCACGGTTATAGCGCTTGCCATGACAGACCTCGCAAGGCACGTAAACATCAGGCAGAAAGTTCATTTCGATTGTCTTGTAACCATTACCCTTGCAGGCCTCGCAGCGCCCACCAGCCACGTTAAACGAAAAACGACCGGGCTTGTACCCCCGGATCTTGGCTTCGGGCAGCTCCACAAAGAGCGCACGTATGTCAGCGAAGAGACCGGTATACGTGGCAGGATTGGAACGGGGCGTACGACCCAGCGGGCTTTGGTCGACACAGACCACTTTGTCTATATGTTCCAATCCTTCAATAGCCTCGTAAGGAAGCGGGTCAGCCAGCGAGCGATAGAAATGTCTTGAAAGGATAGGATAAAGCGTGTCGTTGACAAGTGTAGATTTTCCACTTCCTGAGACACCTGTCACGCAAATGAGGCAACCGAGCGGAAAACCCACCGTCACCTTTTTGAGATTATTCCCAGTCGCGCCACGCAGATTGAGCACTTTGCCGTTCCCTTTCCGCCGCACAGCGGGCACGTCTATGGCGCAGGTTCCATTCAGGTATCTGCTCGTAAGAGTGTCTCGCTTCAGCATCTCATCGGGTGTTCCCTCGAAAACGACCTCGCCGCCAAGCCGACCGGCACGTGGCCCCATGTCGACGACGTAATCGGCTTCAAGCATCATGTCGCGGTCATGCTCAACGACGATGACGGTATTCCCCACGTCGCGCAACTGTTTGAGCGAACGGATGAGACGGACATTATCGCGCTGGTGAAGACCGATGCTGGGCTCATCAAGAATGTAAAGGACATTGACCAACTGCGAACCTATCTGCGTTGCCAGCCGGATGCGCTGGCTCTCACCGCCGGAAAGAGTCATTGTGGATCGGTTGAGTGAAAGGTAGTCTAACCCGACATCGAGCAGGAACTTCAACCTTGTCATCAGTTCTTTCAGTATCTCGTGAGCCACGACACGCTGACGTTCGCTCAGGTGGCTTTCGACTTGCCCCAACCATTCATAAAGTTCGGCAATATCCATAGAAGCCAACTCATAAATGTTTTTGCCGTCAATGCGGAAGTGAAGGGCCTCTTGATTCAAACGTGCACCGTGACAGACAGGACAAACGGCAGTCTTGGCGAACTGGTCGACCCATTTCTGAGCAGCTGCCGACATTTCACGGTCAGCCATCTGGGTAATGTATTTCACCAGACCGTCAAACTCGACATAATAATCGTCTGACGTTCCCATCAACTTGGCCGGAATACGCAAACGATCCGTCGAACCATTGAAGACTTCGTCAAGGGCGTCGTCTGGAAGCTCGCTGACAGACGTCTGAATAGTACATCCGTATTTTTCAAGCACACTCTCAATCTCCCAGAAGATAAGCGAGTTCTTATACTTTCCTAAGGGCACAATGGCTCCGTCCCTGATGGATTTTTCAGGATGAGGGATGACTTTATCGCGATCTATAACACTCACATAACCTAATCCCCTACACTTCGGACAAGCTCCTTGCGCAGAATTGAACGAAAAGTTATGGGGAGCCGGATCACGATAAGAAATACCGGAAGTAGGACACATCAACCGTTTACTGTAATGACGGAGCGTGCCGTCAGTTGCATCCAACAGGAGCACAAGTCCATTCCCTTGTTCTAGCGCCTTGCTCACGCTGCGTGCAAGGCGCTGGTCGTCCTTGTCTTGCACAACCAGCTTATCTATGACAACTTCAATATCATGGTTCTTATACCGATCGACTTTCATTCCTTTTTTCAACTCCATTATCTCGCCGTCCACGCGTACGTTGAGAAAACCTTTGCGGCGTATGGTGTCGAAAAGCTCTTTATAGTGTCCCTTACGGTTGCGCACCAGAGGAGCAAGCAGATATACCTTATGACCGACGTAATCACTCAGAATAAGGCTGAGGACTTGCTCCTCTGTATATTTCACCATCCGCTCACCGGTGACGTATGAAAACGCTTCTCCCGCCCGGGCATACAGCAAACGCAGGAAATCGTATATTTCTGTAACTGTACCAACAGTCGAACGCGGATTTTTGTTCGTTGTCTTCTGCTCAATGCTTATGACCGGGCTAAGTCCCGTAATCTTGTCAACATCAGGACGTTCGAGGTTGTCAAGGAAATTACGGGCGTAGGCCGAAAATGTTTCTATATAACGGCGCTGCCCTTCGGCATAGAGCGTGTCGAAAGCCAGCGAACTCTTACCACTCCCACTCAATCCCGTAATCACTGTCAGGCTATGACGTGGTATGCGTACATCAACATTTTTCAGGTTGTGCACGCGAGCCCCCCAGATATCTATCCAACCTTCCTCAATCCGGGCATCAGGTGTTTCTTTGTCTATATTGTTCATTATGGGTCACTCTATCGTCGTCGTGCCTTCTTCGGAATAACCGCGGAGCAGGTTGATCGTTTTTTTCATATTATACTTCACGCCATCCGCTCCCTGCGCTTTCAACACGAAATAGTAAGCGCCGGCCGGCACATCACTGCCGTTGAACTTTCCGTCCCACCCTCCAGCGGGGTCGTTCCACTCGTAAAGTTTCCGTCCCCAACGATTGAATATCGCGGCTTCAAAACTTACAATACTCTGATAACCGTCTTTCGCACGGAAAACGTCGTTTATTCCGTCACCATTGGGTGTAAATATATTTGGAAACTCCAACTTAGACTCACTGACTGTCACCTGGAACGGCTCATCCATCTCATACTCGATAGTGTCTGTCCCATTAATAAAACTAATCAGTAACTCTACGATCATCGTACCCGACGTTGTGAAGGTATATTCAGTATCCTCGTCGTAACGGATAATGGTGGGGTTCTGTTCATTACCTGGCGTATAGAATCGCCATTCGTAATAGGGAGTATACTCGCCCACGTTGGTCGGATTGGCACGGAAAGATGCTTGCACTGGGGCTGAACCAGAATAAGAGGTCTCCTGCTGCTCGCCATCCTCGGTCGTAATGGTCATGGTAGGCTCTGCCGACGGAAACAGGGTCTGCGCACTTACCATATTTATGGCTCCCGTGCATACTAATAAAATAAGGAACAATAGCTTTCTCATATCTTTAAATCCATGCAAAAATAACGCTTCTCGTTCAAATAACGGTAGTCATTCACATTTATTACGTAGTACGCGCACACACCACGACTACGCACAATAAAAATGGCGTGCCTCAGTTGAGACACGCCACGCTTCGTATTGGGATTAGTTGCTTAATTGCAACGGTAAGTCAATTACTCACCTTTCTCCATTTTAGCTTTCAATGCAGCCAGTGCGTCATTGTCACCCAAGCTGGTCGAAGCTACTTGGTTCTGGATAACCGGGGCATCTTCTTTCTTGCTCGTTTTCTTCGAAGCAGCCTTCTTTTCAGCGCGAGCCTCGCGTTGAACATCTTCGAACGTGCGGCTGTGTGAAAGGATGATACGCTTGCTGTCCTTGTTGAACTCTATCACCTTGAAAGGCAGTTTCTCATTCAGCTGTGCATGGCTACCATCCTCTTTTACGAGGTGCTTCGGCGTGGCAAAACCTTCTACGCCATATTCGAGCTGTACGACGGCACCCTTTTCGAGCATTTCGATAATTGTACCTTCATGTACTGAACCTTCGGTAAATACGGTTTCAAATACATCCCAAGGATTCTCTTCAAGCTGCTTGTGACCAAGACTCAGACGACGGTTGTCCTTGTCAATTTCAAGAACAATTACGTCTATATCGGCACCAATCTGTGTAAATTCAGATGGATGTTTCACTTTCTTCGTCCACGACAGGTCGGAAATGTGAATCAAGCCGTCAACGCCTTCTTCGAGCTCTACGAACACACCAAAGTTCGTAAAGTTGCGCACGCGAGCCGTATGCTTCGAACCTACGGGGTACTTAACTTCAATGTCTTTCCAAGGATCTTCTTTGAGCTGCTTCAAGCCGAGCGACATCTTACGATCAGTGCGGTCGAGTGTCAGCACAACAGCCTCTACCTCGTCACCGACTTTGAGGAAATCCTGTGCAGAACGCAGATGCTGGCTCCAACTCATTTCGCTCACGTGGATCAGGCCTTCTACGCCCGGAGCCACTTCAACGAATGCGCCGTAATCAGCCATCACGACAACCTTACCTTTCACCTTGTCACCTACTTTGAGTTCCGGATCGAGGGCGTCCCAAGGATGCGGAGTAAGTTGCTTCAAGCCGAGAGCAATGCGCTTCTTCTCTTCGTCGAAATCAAGGATCACAACGTTAAGTTTCTGATCAAGCTCAACGATTTCATGCGGATCGTTGACGCGACCCCAAGACAAATCAGTTATATGTATCAGACCGTCTACGCCACCAAGGTCGATAAACACGCCATAAGAGGTGATGTTTTTAACGGTACCTTCAAGCACTTGTCCCTTTTCGAGTTTCGAGATAATCTCCTGTTTTTGTGCTTCAAGTTCAGCTTCAATAAGTGCTTTGTGCGAAACAACGACGTTCTTGTATTCCTGATTGATCTTAACGACCTGGAATTCCATTGTCTTGCCGACAAATACGTCGTAGTCACGGATGGGCTTCACGTCAATCTGCGAGCCAGGCAAGAAGGCTTCGATGCCGAACACATCGACAATCATACCACCCTTCGTGCGGCACTTGATATATCCCTTGATAACTTCCTTATCTTCAAGGGCTTGGTTGATACGCTCCCAAGACTTGCTGATACGCGCCTTACGGTGCGACAGCACGAGCTGTCCTTTCTTATCCTCTTGATTCTCGACGTAAACTTCCACTTTGTCACCCACTTTGAGGTCGGGATTGTAGCGGAACTCGCTTACGGGGATGATTCCGTCGGATTTGTAGCCGATGTTGACAACCACTTCACGCTTGGTGATGCTGATGACCGTACCTTCGACTACTTCGTGGTCGTTGACCTTGTTGAGCGTGTCGTCATAAGCCTTTTCAAGGTCAGCCTTGCTCTGGCCGCTTTCGGGTAGGTTACCGCTTTCAAACGAATCCCAATCGAAATCAGCCAAGGGAGCGATGTTTTTTAAGTTCTCCATGAATTAATTGTGTGATTTGTTGAATTAATAAAGTTAGACTTTATGTTGACTCGTAGAATCGCGGGCAAAATTACGAACTTTCTTCCGAACCACAAAAAAACAGCCTAAAATCTCGGAAATAATGGGCAGAAAAATTGCTGTTTGCCATTATCTTCCTATCTTAGCGCCGTCATTTAACGACTTATCCATGAAAAAGACACAGATTTTGACCGTCTTGGTGCTGTCAGCCACCCTGCTTGCCGCATGTACCGGCAAGACGACGGATCCCGCAAGCGGAGTAGACTCAACTGCCACTGATGCTTCACTCGTAACAGAGCAAGACACCATGACATACGGCACGTCGTACGAGTTCGGAATGAGCACATTTACGCTCGTCACCGACGCAGGAGATACTCTCTACCTGACGCGTGACGCAGCCGACGGAAGCATGGCGCAGATTTATGGCGACATTGATGAAGGCCAACGCTATGCTATCACAACGCGTGACGGCGGCGACGCACTGGGCACAGCCATCAACCTGACGCAGCTTGACAAATTCGTAAAAGACTACAAACTGTTGAACGGACGTATCATACTCGCCACTGACAGTACGGCAGACACGCTGAAGTTCGTACAAATGGACAACGAAGGAGTGACTTTCGCACGTGAAAACGGCGAAACATTTCGCATGACACAGACAGGCGAACCCGGAAAGGACTGAGAACAGTATAATAATTCTTAACCAAGCCCGCTCACGTATGCTGCCAATCTCGTGAGCGGGCTTTTTTGGATATGTCCCACTTTGAGACCACTCCGACAAGCAGCCTTCCGAACTTCGTCGGCAAAGAACCATGCCACACTCCCGACAAAATGCACAGAAAAATCAGGACGGCCGTAAGGAATGACACAGCGACAGAAAAAGCGGTCGAACTCCCGGCCTATCAATGCGGCCACATCTGGATGTTCCCGATGGGCATGAAGGAACGGGACAAAAGATGCCAGATATCGGTTAGCCTGTGGCTGACGATAAACGTGATCCAATAGGATGTCTTGCGTCAGCCCCGTTTCAGACAGGAACCGCTGACGAATGGCTTCATCCATCTTTCCCTTGAATACCTCTGCCACCCATTGGCGCCCCAAGACCGCACCGCTCCCTTCATCACCGAGGATGTAACCCAACGAAGGAACTTGCGCGACGAAACTGCTGCCATCATACAATCCACTACCCGATCCTGTGCCGAGGATGCAGACAACACCTTCCTGGCTACCACATAAGGCATGAGCTGCACCAAGCAAGTCAGAACGCACACGGACGGCGGACTTGTCCACTACAAATTCCAGAGACAAGAGCCGCTGCAAACGGGTTGCCGCTTCCCCCCGGCAGCCCGCACCATAGAAATGAACGGCTGTCACGACGCTTTCCGGAGGAAGCGCCACACGCATTTCCCCGTGCAGGATACGACCAATCGTCGCATCGTCCATTGCGTAAGGATTGATGCCCGTTGTCTTCACGGACAGTTCGTCGCCATCGACAGATATCGCAAGCCAGTCCGTTTTGGTCGAACCACTGTCAGCCACCAATGTCCAATTTTTCCCCATCCGTTTCATCGCTATTCTTTCTTTTCGTCGAAGAGGTCTTTCAGTTTCATATCAGCATAATCCCCCGTAACAGTGCTCCGGGCGTAAGCCTCATAGCGGCGCCAAAATGCAGCATAATGCGCCATCTCGTCCGTCGCCGGTGCATTCCCCCGCTGTGCCAAGATGTCCAGCACGCGCCCGACCGTCAACTGGTGGACATCAATAGCCGGAAGATATGCCGGTGTGTCGTCTTTTTCATCACTGGCCACTGCTACCACAATACCCGACGAGCTGAGCTCGTATAACACGTCTGTGGCCAGACGGATTGGTATTTCGCGTTCTCGTGCCAGCGTCGGCGCATCATAGGGCGGCCGCCCGTCGGCAAACCTCCGGCACACAAACGCCGCCACCAACAGGCACAGGAAGTCATGCTGCCGGCGGCTCAATCCGGGCAGCTCACGACCATGATAAAAGTAGTCGATATTCTGGTCTACGTAGGAGAGCGTCGCACCGTACAGGCAAATGTACCACGACACTTGGCACCACAGCATGAACAAAGGCAGTGCGGCAAACGATCCGTAGATGGCATTGTAACTCGAAAGCCACATCTGCGAATGTATATAACAGAACTGCCATCCTTGGAATGCCGCACCCGCAATGAAGCCGGCCAGCGCCGCACTGCCCCATCGTACGCGAGTGTTAGGCATGAACATATAAAGCGCGGTGAAGAGTATGCCCATCAGTACATACGGGACAAGCTGCACGAGCAACGTCATGGTCGGACGAAGCAATACGAAGTCGGGCAAACGCTCCACAGAGGTCGACAGGAAGATGGACAAGCCGCCCGTCAGAATCCAAAGCAGAGGCAGCATGAAAAAAATAGCTGCATAGTCCGTCAACTTGCGGAAGGGCGAACGCGGCCGACGCACCTGCCAGATCTGGTTGAACGTCGTTTCGATGGCACCGGTCAACGAGGCGAGCGTCCAGCCCAGCAGGAGAAGGCCGAAGCCGAGAAAGACACCGCTACGCGTATGTTCGAGATAAGAATTGACGAACCCGATGACTACGTCCACCGCGGCCTGGGGTGCATGCAGTTCGTTGCGGATGCTTTGCTCTATGTAACGGTCAAGCCCAAAACCACGTGCAACGGCAAAGACGACGGCCAGCAACGGTACGGCCGAAAACAGCGTCCTGTACGTCAGGGCCGAAGCCATGCTGTCGAGCCGTTCACGTTCGAAACAACGCACTGCCAGCACAATGCGTTTCACCGTTCCGCGTCCCAGTTGTCCGGCACGGCTCGCGCCGGAGGCATCACGCCAAAGCCCGTCACGCAAGAAGCGCAACGTGCGCACAATCTGTCGGGTGATCCATTTGGTCAGTTTCATCGGCACTTCTTGTTGTTTTTCTTCTCACGCCACCGCGGCGGAATATCGGACGGCGAAGAGGCGGAACAGTGGGAAAAAGACACAAAGGGTGGAAACGTCAATGGACTCGGCCGGTCCACATCCCTTCTTTTACAAGCAAAGTTAAGCAATTCTACGCAAAACGGTATCGTTCCGCCGATAAAAATGCCCCACTCACCCTTTGCACCCCATACGTCCCGACTATCTGCTCCCGAATAGCGGGAAATGTGCTTGCAAACACCGGCCGCCATGACAAGCCGCCGTCCAGAATTTACAAGTCGCCGGTTAGGATTTATGGGACGCCGTCTTGGTTTCGCAGAACGGCGACGCCGCGACACCTGACGCACGCGCGGCGACACCACGGGCGAACTTCTCGCCATCGGCATACCGAAATCTCCCAAAGACGCGCCATGCATTCCGAAAAGAAAGCGTTAACTTTACGCCCGGATGACGTCTGTCCGCACCTCCAGCTCTACAAAGAACGGACAGGGCGCCGCCAGTCCATCACTCCAAGCCCTACTCGAATGACACTTGCCATCCCGCTTCGGCTACTCGCCGCTACCGCACTGACTGTCCTCACATGGCTATCCGCAACCGCACAGCCCCGCGAACGGATGTTCATCGACGAAAACATGGCTTTCGCCGCCCAGCAATACCACCTCCTTGTAAGCGCCCATCCCAAGGGACGTGCGGTGATGCCGCACAGTTTCAATGCCAATGGAGGCCTCGTGCGTGTGCCCGTCCACGCTTGGACGTCCGGCTTCTTCCCCGGCACATTGTGGCTCTTGGCTGACTACAACGACGACAAAGCTCTACTTGATTCAGCCCGGGCCTATACACTCCTGATGAAACCCATGCAGCATTACACAGGCAACCACGACATCGGCTTCATGATGATGTGCAGCTATGGGAACGCCGCCCGTCTCGCACCACAGCCTGGCGACAAGGCGGCTCTGGCCACAGCGGCGCACACGCTAACCCGACGTTTCGACAAAAGGGTCGGCGCCATCAAATCGTGGAACAGTTTCCGCTCGTGGCACGGCGACTCCACCTACGCTTACCCCGTCATCATCGACAACATGATGAATCTTGAACTCCTCTTCTACGCCGCACAGGTCACTGGCAACGACACGCTGCGCAGCATCGCCGTCAGCCATGCCGACAAGACGCTCCGCTGGCAAGTACGCCCAGACGGAAGCTGCTTCCATGTTGTCTGTTACGACCCCGAGAATGGCGCTTTCATCAAAGGGGAGACCGCACAAGGCTATGCCGACAATTCAACATGGTCGCGGGGACAGGCGTGGGGCATTTACGGTTTCACAATGGTCTATCGCGAAACAAGCGAACGCCGTTTCCTCGACGCCGCCATACGCATGGCTGATTTCTACGTCAATCACCCCGACCTGCCGGCTGACAAGGTACCATTTTGGGACTTCAATGCCTACCAGCCCGGCTTCGTGCCCGGACGGCACTCCCATGCCCGTGACGTAGTGACAAACTACCGCGACGCATCAGCCGCAGCCTGCACGGCGTCGGCCCTGCTCGAACTGAGCACATACGTCCAAGGCGAACGTGCCGGGCGCTATTTCGAGACAGCCCGCACCATCCTCCACACATTGGCCTCGCCGGCCTATCGTGCCGCTGAGGGGAAGAACGGAGGTTTCATCCTGCGCCACAGCGTAGGCTCCATCCCCCACGGCAGCGAGATCGACGTACCGCTGAACTACGCCGACTACTATTTCGTCGAAGCCCTCTGCCGCTACGGGCTCCTGCTCGACAAGAAGCCTCTCTTCGTCGGTGAGGACGTCAAACAAGCCGGAAGAGCCAGATAAGCTACGTCCGTACACATCTAATTATATAGCCACACGAAATTCAGAAAAAAGCCGTATCTTTGCACGACCTTTCTGCCCGATGAGCCGAAAGGGAAGATAAAAATAAGAAAGACGACTATAATGAACAAGAACGAAACCAATCAGAATCCTTTTTCCTTGATTGCTGATTTCGACGGAGACATAGCCAACATCTTCAATATCACCCTCGACGAGACCCTGCCTATCCTCGCGCTCCGCAATATGGTGCTGTTCCCGGGCGTTGTGGTGCCTGTGGTCGTAGGACGCCAGAGCTCGCTCAAACTGACCCAACGCGCGGCACGCAAGGGAATGTATATCGGTGTGGTCTGCCAGCGCGACGCCTCGGTCGACAACCCGAAACGCGATGACCTCTACCCTATCGGCACGGTGGCCAAGGTGGTGCGTGTGCTCGAACTGCCCGACCAGTCGACCACCGTCATCCTACAAGGCTTCTGCCGCTTTGAGCTGGGCGAAATCACCGGCACGCGCCCATTCCTCACCGCCCGCGTGGAACGCCTTGCCGACACGTTGCCCGAAGACAACGACCGCGAGTTTGAAGCCATGGCCGACACCTGCAAGGACCAGACCATACGCTATTTGCAGGCCAACGAAAATATCCGCGACGAAGCCACTTTCGCGGTACGTAACATCTCGAACAAGGTGTTCCTCGTCAATTTCGTCTGTACCAACCTACCCTTCTCCATCGAGGAGAAAATGGAACTCCTGCGTATCGACGACCTCAAGCAACGTACGCTCAAGCTCATCAGCATCCTCAACCGCGAGTGCCAGTTCGCCAACCTGAAAGCTTCAATCCAGCACCGGACGCGCGAAGAGATTGACCAGCAGCAGAAAGAATACTTCCTGCAACAGCAAATCCGCAACCTGCAAAACGAACTCGGCGACGGCGAAAGCGAAGACGCCCACGACCTGCGCGAAAAAGCGGACAAGCGGCAAATGCCGGAGGACGTGCGCGCCTTGTTCGACAAGGAGTTGTCCAAACTCGACCGGATGCCGCAACAAAGCCCGGACTATAACGTACAGCTCAACTACCTGCAAACCATTGTCAGCCTTCCATGGAACGAGTACACCACTGACAACTTGAACATCAAGACAGCCGAGCGCGTACTGAACCGCGACCATTATGGTCTGGAAAAGGTGAAAGAGCGCATACTCGAACACTTGGCCGTCTTGGCACGGCGCGGCGACATGAAGGCGCCCATCCTGTGCCTTTATGGCCCGCCGGGAGTCGGTAAGACATCACTGGGCCGCAGCATCGCCGACGCCCTTAAACGCAAATATGTGCGCATCTCGCTCGGAGGCATCCACGACGAGGCTGAGATACGCGGTCACCGACGCACCTACATCGGCGCCATGCCGGGCCGCATCATCAAGAGCCTCATCAAGGTAGGCAGCGGGAATCCCGTTCTCATCCTTGACGAAATCGACAAAGTATCGCAGAACAACTACAACGGCGACCCGCAGTCGGCCTTGCTTGAAGTGCTCGACCCGGAACAGAACAATGCGTTCCACGACAACTACCTCGACATCGACTACGACCTCTCGAAAATCCTGTTCATAGCCACAGCCAACAGCCTCGCCACGATTCCTGGCCCACTGCTTGACCGCATGGAAATCATCGAAGTGGGCGGATACATCACAGAAGAGAAAATCGAAATCGCCCGCCGACACCTCATTCCGAAAGAAATGACAGAAAACGGTTTCAGCAAGGACGACGGAATCCGATTCACGCCCGCCGCGCTCGAATACCTCATTGAACGTTACACTCGGGAGAGCGGCGTGCGCCAGTTGGAGAAACAAATCGGCAAGATTTTCCGCAAAATCGCCTATCAGACTGCCCGTGGTGACGATGCGCCCTACCTGCACACCAGTATCAAACCGACAGACATGGAGACGCTGCTCGGCAAACCGTTGTTCAGCCGGGACAAATACCAAGGCAACCGCTACGCTGGCGTAGTGACGGGACTGGCATGGACGTCGGTCGGCGGTGAAATTCTCTTCATTGAGACAAGCCTGAGCCGGGGGAAGGGAGCGAAACTCACCCTGACAGGTAACCTCGGCGACGTCATGAAAGAATCAGCAGTGCTGGCCCTCGAATACATTAAGGCACATGCCGAAAGCCTCGGTATCGACTACCGGATCTTCGAAGAGTGGAACATCCATATCCATGTACCTGAGGGAGCCGTTCCTAAGGACGGCCCGTCGGCGGGCATCACCATCACGACCTCGCTGGCATCGGCTCTGACACAACGCAAGGTGCGCCCGCACCTCGCCATGACGGGAGAAATCACACTACGTGGCCGAGTACTCCCCGTAGGCGGCATCAAGGAAAAAATCCTCGCCGCGAAACGTGCCGGCATCACCGACATCCTCATCAGCGAAGAGAACCGCAAAGACATAGAGGAAATCCCCGACCGCTACCTCACCGGCCTCACGTTCCATTTCGTCGAGAATGTGAAAGAAGTCCTTGATTTCGCCCTGCTGAAAGAGAAAGTGGACGGTGCGGTAGACCTGACCATAAAGGAAGACAAAACGACAGACAAGACAGCATGACGTTCGACCTCATACACACCGACGCCGGGAGCGCCGCGCGCTGCGGTCTCATCACCACCTCCCACGGCCAGATCGAGACGCCAATCTTCATGCCTGTCGGAACGCTTGGCAGCGTGAAAGGCGTACATCTCCGTGAACTCAAAGACGACATCCAGGCACAAATCATCTTGGGCAACACGTATCACCTCTACCTTCGGCCCGGCCTTGACGTACTGTCGAAAGCCGGAGGGCTGCACCGGTTCAACGGGTTCGACCGCCCGATGCTCACCGACAGTGGAGGATTCCAGGTTTTCTCACTGACAGGCATCCGCAAACTGAGTGACGAGGGATGCGAATTCCGCTCACACATCGACGGAAGCCGCCACTTCTTCACGCCGGAGCGCGTCATGGACATCGAGCGCACTATCGGCGCCGACATCATGATGGCTTTCGACGAGTGCCCGCCAGGCACAGCCGACTACGCCTATGCCCGGCGAAGCCTCGACCTGACCCACAGCTGGCTTCGTCGCTGCGTGAAACGTTTCCGCGAGACGGAACCGCACTACGGCTATCCTCAGGCGCTCTTCCCTATCGTACAAGGCTGCACGTACAAAGACCTGCGTCAGGAGAGTGCCCGCTTCGTCACTGAGTTCGACGCCGAAGGCTACGCCATCGGCGGACTGGCCGTAGGCGAACCGGCGGAGGTGATGTATGAGATGATTGAGGTTGTCAACGACATTCTTCCCACCAACCGCCCACGCTACCTCATGGGCGTCGGGACGCCCGTCAACATCCTCGAAGCCATCGAACGCGGCGTTGACATGTTCGACTGTGTCATGCCGACAAGAAACGGACGCAACGCCATGCTCTTCACGGCAGAAGGAATCCTCAACATGCGCAACGCCAAGTGGGCCGACGACTTTTCGCCCGTTGACCCCGACGGCCATTGCTTTGTCGACACACAATACTCCCGCGCCTATCTGCACCACCTCTTCAAAGCCAAGGAACTGCTGGCCATGCAGATTGCCAGCATCCACAATCTTGCGTTCTACCTCTGGCTCGTGGGCGAGGCCCGCCGCCAGATACAAGCCGACAACTTTGGGCAGTGGAAGAAATGCATGGTCGAGAAACTCTCACGCCGCCTGTAATATATAATAATGTATATGGAGAACGACAGCCCTACCCATTCTGAAATTCCGTCACAGCCTGCTTCCACGGCCTCCGGTATAGAGACAGAACAGTCGCAGCGACAGGAGAAACCGTCAAAGCGACAGAAAAGACGAGCACGGCGACAAGAAAAGAGCCACCGGCAGGGCGGACTATGCAAAAGGCTGGCAGACTGGTGGGTGAAACATCCGCCACTCACGCGCATAGACCGCTACATCATGGGAAAGTTCCTCGGAACGTACATCTTCCTGATCGTCCTTATTATCTCCATTGCCATTATCTTCGACTTCAACGAGCGCATCGACAAGTTCACCCAAAGCCACGTCGCGGTCGAAAAAATCATTTTCGATTATTACCTCAACTTCATCCCCTACTTCTCTAATCTTTTCAGCGCGCTCTTCACGTTCATTGCGGTCATCTTCTTCACCTCGAAGCTGGCCGACAATTCCGAGATCATCGCCATGAAGGCAGCTGGAATGAGCTTCCGCCGTCTCCTGCGCCCATACATGCTCTCAGCGGCGCTCATTGCTGTGACGAGCTTCTGCCTCGGCGCCTACGTCATCCCCAAAGGGAACGTGGCACGCGTCAACTTCGAGAACAAATACATCAAGAAACGCGACATCACCTCCGTCGAGAACGTCCAGATGCAGGTGGACAGTGGCGTGGTGGCTTTCATCTCCCACTTCGACAACACCACGAAATCCGGCTACGGTTTCTCGCTTGACAAGTTCTCCGACAAAAAACTCGTTTCACACCTGACCGCACAAAGCATCCAGTACGACACACTCGCCGCCGAGCGCTACCACTGGAAAGTACGCACCTACCGCATCCGCGAACTGCGCGGCATGCGCGAAAAGATAACCAGCGGAATCCAGCTCGACACCATCATTCCGATGGAACCCTCCGACTTCATCTACACCAACCGTCAGCAAGAAACCATGACGCTCCCCGAGCTCGACGAATTCATCGCCAAACAGAAATTGCGCGGCGCCGCTAACGTCAGCACGTTCGAAGTGGAATATCACCAACGCTTCGCCATGCCCTTTGCCGCCTTTATACTGACACTGATCGGCGTCTCGCTCTCCTGCGAGAAACGCAAGGGCGGCATGGGACTCTCCTTGGGCATCGGCCTGGCGCTGAGTTTTTCCTATATCCTCTTCCAGACTATCTCGTCCACCTTCGCCATCAACGCCGGATGGCCAGCCATGATTTCAGTCTGGATACCAAACATTCTCTACACCTTCATCGCCCTCTACCTTTACCGCCGCACGCCGGAATAGGACTTCTGGGTGAATGCTAAACGCACATCTATGGATTTTTACGACTTAGACCTCAACGACAGCGTCCTCGACGCTCTCGATGCCATGCGCTTCGAGACTTGCACGCCAGTGCAGGAAAAATGCATACCGCCACTCCTTGAAGGACGCGACCTTATCGGCGTGGCGCAGACCGGTACGGGAAAGACGGCAGCCTACCTGCTCCCCATCCTGAGCCGACTGGCCGACGGCGGCTTCCCCGCCGATGCGGTCAACTGCCTCATTATGGCACCCACCCGCGAACTGGCCCAGCAAATCGACCAGGCCATGGAAGGATTCTCATACTTCCTGAACGTGTCGAGCGTGGCCGTCTACGGCGGCAACGATGGCGTACGCTTCGAGCAGGAACGGCGTGGGCTCAAACTCGGCGCCGACGTCATCATCGCGACCCCCGGCCGCCTCATCTCCCACCTGGCCATGGGAGGAATCGACCTTTCCCGCACGTCGTTCTTCGTCCTCGACGAAGCCGACCGCATGCTCGACATGGGATTCAGCGACGACATCCTCCAAATCGAAAAAGCCCTTCCCAAAGAACGGCAGACTATCCTCTTCTCCGCCACCATGCCTGAGAAAATCGTGGAATTGGCCAAGACCATCATGAACGACCCGGTCGAAGTGAAAATCGCTGTCTCCAAACCTGCCGAAAAAATACAGCAGAGCGCCTATGTCTGCCGCGATGCGCAGAAAGTACCTATTCTGAAACAGATGTTCCGCGAGACAGCGCCCGAACGCGTCATCATCTTCGCCTCGTCAAAGCAGAAAGTGAAAGAACTGAACGTGGTGCTCAAACGCCACGGCTTCAATGCCGAAGCCATGCATTCCGACCTCGATCAGAAAGAGCGCGACGACGTGATGCTCCGCTTCAAGAACCGGCAGGTCGGCATCCTCGTTGCCACGGACATCGTGTCGCGCGGCATAGATATCGACGACATCCAGCTCGTCGTCAATTTCGACGTGCCCCACGACGCCGAAGACTACGTGCACCGCATCGGCCGCACAGCACGGGCAGGCCGCGGCGGACGCGCCGTCACCTTTGTGAACGAAAAAGACATGCCGAAATTCCGAGCCATCGAACGCTTCCTCGAAAAGACCATCACACGCAATCCCCTTCCGGACGGAATGACTGCACCCGAGGAAGCCGCACACGTCGCCGGCGGCAAACGCCGAGGACACGGACAAGAACGCGGGAAACGCCACGACGGACGGAGACGGAGCGGGCGCAACCGCCAAGACAAACGCCCTGCCGACCAAGCGCAAGCCAACGCGCAGACCACGAAAGCGGAAGCCACCAGCCCCCAGAAGACATCGCAGCGTCCGCCACGCCCCAACCAACGTCGCCATTCACCCGGCAAGAACGACGGAAATACGTCCCAAGCCTGACTTCCGTCACTTACAGTCCCACATCCAAGTGGCATCGCTGTCTCCGACTGAGACAGCGATGCCCCTTGCGTATACTTCAAAACCCTTTCAGGTATGTGGAAGAGCCTATGAGCCAACAGAAAAAATGACCATACTTGCGGAAAATACGTCCACACTACGACAGATAACATGAGAACCCGCACACATAAATGTCATCAATAAACACTTTTCCCCACTCAGCTTACTGGCATAAGCAAAATAAGCACTAAATTTGCGACGGTCGACAACAAGGATGTGGCTAAACGACAAAAGAAAAGCATATCACGCCCCTAGCATCGGCCAACAAACTTATCACATTTCTTGAGTTCAACTTATAAATGCAACTTTTTGGG
>HF989204.1:0-152 GCA_000431275.1 Prevotella sp. CAG:755
GGTAGTCTTTTGGGTAGTGCCTTGGTCGTTTTGGGTAGTAGCCCTTTCCGGGTACTCAAACTTAAAAGTCGTCCATATACCCGAAGCATCATAACGGAACTCCGGCGTGGAAAAACCGTCATTCTTACAAGCCGTGATGATACGCTCAATGT
>HF989204.1:276-944 GCA_000431275.1 Prevotella sp. CAG:755
CCACCGTCCACCCTTCGGGCAATACTCCACCATTTATTATCTCCAATTTGTTTTCATACACGCGGATTTGAATGGGAGAAGGTTCTGCATAGTCTTTGTTGATACAGGCATTTAATAACGCCTCACGCAAAGCCTCACGAGGTATCGGCAATGTCTCTATCCGTTGGATGCCCTCGTAGGTAATGATTGCTTTCATATACTTGGTACACAGTAAGTCCATCAGCTTCACAATTTGCTGGAACAGATTACCATGCACTTCGTCTTGATATACCAAATCCATGCCTTCACGGAAGAAGCCGACCTTTACAAACGCTCCGGTTACGTATTGTTCCGGGTCGGGATGGAACAACAAAGCGGCAGCGCGTTTTAGATAATTGCCTTCATAGAGCCGCAGTTTCTCCAACAGTCCGTGATTATCATCCATCAAGTCCGCTTCCTCCATGCGTCCACTCCGCTTGGCATACTTGCGGAACAAATCGAATGTGGCGTTATCCAAGTCTTTCGTTTTCAGATAAGGTACAGGCACACCGTCCCAAGTCTTGCCCTGCTTGCGAAGCATGAAACGGTCAAGTGCAGCCCCTTTCAGTTCCTGATTGGTTGCACCGCTTCGCTGGTAATACTTTCCACGGAAACTGATGGGATAAGGATAGGCATCCGCCACAATCTCC
>HF989205.1:0-45186 GCA_000431275.1 Prevotella sp. CAG:755
GAAATAATTGCACTTCTATCTTGAAAGTTCACTCCGGACAGCCACCAACTACTACGCAGCCTGCCGCTCACTGGCGGGATTCCTGATGCAGCGCAACGGGCACGCCGTTTTGCCGATGAAGGAAGTGACGGCTCAACTGATGGCCGAATATGAAGACTACCTGCTCACGGTACGCAAGATCCAACGGAACAGCTCTTCGGCCTACATGCGCGCACTCCGCGCTGGCTACAACAGCCTCATGCCTCCCGAACGCCTCCGCCGACGCGACCCTTTCATCCACGTATACACCGGCATCGACCACACGGTCAAGCGGGCCATCGGCGTAGACGTCATTCGCCGCTTGGCTGGTCTCGACCTCACCAACCGCGAACTTATCCTGAGCCGCGACCTTTTCCTGTTCAGTTTCTACGCGCGCGGAATCGCCTTCATCGATCTTGCCAAACTGACCCGGCGCAACGTGCGCGACGGACGTCTCACCTACCTGCGCAGCAAGACACGCCAACCTCTCTCCGTGAAACTTGAACCACCCATGCGTGCCATTCTCAACAAGTACGCGCGCCTCAATCCGCCTTATCTCTTCCCAATCCTTCACAATTCCTATTTCGACCAAAGCGAATACAACAATGCCCTGCGCACCTATAACAACCACTTACACCGCCTCGGACAGCTTGCTGGCAGTCCGGCTCCGCTCTCGTCCTATGTGGCACGTCATTCTTGGGCCACTACGGCCAAACGGCTCGACATCGCGCTACGCGTCATCAGCGAAGCGATGGGCCACACCAGCGAGATGACCACACGCATCTACCTCGACTCCATCGGCCATGACCAGCTCGATGCCGCCAACCACCGCATCATGCGCGAAGTGACCGGGAAAAAGAACAGGCACAACCACCCGGCGTCACGCTCCAACCCGATGCATTTCTTCTGTGCGGAACCTGTCGCCTTACCCGGCTACACGTCCACCACGACACTCGAAATGGAAGACCCCGCACGCTGACACACCCTCCCTCGGCCGCAGGCATACGAAACCGGCTCCCGTGCGGGCAAACTCGCAGGGGGAGCCGGCTTTCAGCGCGCTATGGATGCAACGCTCAGTTGTTCTCGGGACGGAGCTTGCGTACCGTCTCGCCCGTACGCCACATCTCGCTTTCGCGCAGGGCGCGGAGTTCTTCATTCAGTTTCTCACGATAGCCGGGTTTTGAGTTGCTGTCGATAGAATTCTGAGCCTCTTGACCACAAGCCACACTCTCATAAAGTTTCTCCATGACGGGTTTGATAGCATCGTGGAACGGTCCCATCCAGTCGAGTGCACCGCGCTGTGCCGTCGTCGAGCAATTGGCATACATCCAGTCCATACCGTGCGCGCCCACCATGGGCAGGAGCGACTGCGTGAACTCTTCCACGGTTTCGTTGAAAGCTTCCGAGGGTGTGTGCCCGTGCTCGCGGAGGGTCTCATACTGTGCCAAGAAAAGCCCCTGTATGGCGCCCATCAACGCGCCACGCTCGCCGGTCAAGTCGGAGTAGACTTCGCGTTTGAAATCAGTCTTGAACATATATCCGGACCCGATGCCAATGCCCAAGGCCATTGTCCGCTCTTCGGCACGGCCCGTGGCGTCTTGGTAAACGCCGTACGAACTGTTCAGGCCGCGGCCTTCGAGGAACAGGGTGCGGAGCGAGGTACCCGAACCCTTAGGAGCGACGAGAATAACGTCGATGTCGGCGGGAGGAACGATGTGCGTGCGCTCTTTATAGGTGATGGCGAAACCATGAGAGAAATAGAGCGCTTTTCCCGCAGTGAGATAAGGCTTTATGTGAGGCCACACCTCGATTTGGGCAGCGTCGCTGAGCAACATGCAAACGATGGTACCGCGCTGAGCTGCCTCTTCGAGTGAGAAAAGAGTCTCGCCAGGAACCCAACCGTCGGCCACGGCCTTCTCATAAGTCTTTCCGGGACGCTGCCCGACAATGACATTGAAACCGTTGTCGCGCAAGTTGCAAGCCTGGCCCGGGCCTTGAATCCCATAGCCGAGAACGGCGATCGTCTCGTCTTTTAAGACCTCTCGGGCTTTGTCCAAGGGGAATTCCTCGCGTGTGGCGACTTCTTCTATCACTCCGCCGAAATTAATTTGTGCCATTTTCAATTGTGGATTGTGGGCGATGCTGCCAACGCACGGCGTCCGGCGCACACCGTCCGGGTTAAACGATTTATTTGAACTACTCTTTGTCTTTCTCGTAAGGTTTGAACGTAATTTCAGCACGGACGGCCACTTCTTCGCGCTCACCGACACGTTTGCAAATCTCGACGGCTGTGATGCCGGGAGCCTTTTCCTCGGTGTAGAGCGTCAGTTCGTCGCCACACATCGCTTCGACACTATATGCCACCTCCAAGCGCGAAATGCCATGCGTGGCATACAGAGACTGCGGAAAGAGGTTCAGTATCAACTCGATATAACGAATGGAATTGAAATGTCCGTTGATGTCGATGTCTGTATAGCGGGCGGTATACGTCATAGCCGGAACGTCACGTTTCACACGGATACGGCCCGGCGCGGTGACGGGACAGTCGCGTCCCTCTACCAAGATACGACGGAACCGTTCGTCTGCCAGTTTTTCAAGGTCGACGGGACGCCGCGTCTGCTTGTCGATAAGCGCCCAGATCGTCAGTGCGTAGCCAATCGGATGGCCATCGGCGGCCCGTAAGGCGTAGAGGCGGTCGGTGAAAAGGCGATACAGGCTCGCCACCCACGTTTCAAGCGTGAAACGTTCGCCCGTCCGGGGCATCTCGTCCAGCTCAACCACCATCCGCGAGAGCACCCAGGCATAAGCGTCGTCATCCACGCGGTTATAGCCAAAGCCATGGGTCGTCGCATGAAGGCTGGCACAACGCAGGAGCAAGTTTCCGAGCACCCCCCAAGAGAGCCGGCCCGTAAAGTCCTCCTGAAAAGGTTCTACCTCAAAGTCGTAGCACCCAACGAAAGCTTCTTTGTCCATAGCGTAAGGAATTTACTTTTCTTCAACATGCAGGTTGTGCCATTCATACTCAGTGCGACGCAGCGCCAGATAGTCGTGCAGTTCCTCGCGGTGACTCTTTGTGACGGCAATTGCTCCTGAGCGGACGAACTGCAACAGTCCGCCGCTCTCACGCAACTTACGGTAGAGTTCACTGACTTCCTCGGGAAGGCCCTCCTGAGAGACGATGGAATACGTGGAATTGACCTCGACAATCTTTCCGTCGTGCAAGCGGATGGCTTTCGATATGCTCCGGTCGGCCGTCAGTTTTGCCGTGGAAATCTTGAAGAGTGCCGACTCCATGATAAATATCTCCTGATTCGTGAAGTAGCTCGCCTGGATAACGTCTATCTTCTTTTCGATTTGCTTGGTAACTTTCTGGATCGTGTCTTCATCGCAATAGCACGTGATGGTGTAGCGGTGGACATTTTCCACGCCCGAAGCCGAAACATTGAGGCTTTCGATGTTGATTTGCCGACGGGTGAACACCGTGGTCACTTGATTGAGCAATCCGGCTAAGTTTTCGCTGAAAATAATGAGTGTATAAAGTGTCTTTTCCATGAGGCTAATACTCTTTCTTTATTTCGAGCAACATATCGTCGACGTCGCATCCGGGACAACACATAGGCAACACCTCGCCTTCAGATATTACGGCGACTTGGAGCAGATAGGCACCCGGAGTGGCTAACATGGTGTCGATAGCTTCGTCTAGCTGCTCACGTTCTGTCACGGTGGCGCTCGGAATGCCGTAAGCGTCGGCTATCTTCTCATAGTCGGGGTTCATCATCGGCGTGAAGGAATAGCGACGGTTGAAAAATAGTTCTTGCCACTGCCGGACGTTGCCCAGATAATTATTATTCAGCAGGATGATTTTCACAGGGCTACCCTGTTCCATAATAGTCCCGAGTTCTTCAATCGTCATTTGGAACCCGCCATCACCCAGGATGAGGCAGACGGTTCGGTCGGGCGCACCGAACGTGGCGCCGATAGCGGCCGGAAGCCCGAATCCCATTGTGCCCATTCCGCCCGACGTGACGATACTCAGCGGCCGGCTGAACTTGAAATAGCGTGCCGAGAGCATTTGGTTCTGACCGACGTCGGTCACGAGAATCGCCTCATGGTTCGTGTGTTCCGATACTTTACGCGCCACCTCGCCCATGCGGATCGGTCCGGATGCAGGATGAATTTCGGGCTGAATAACGAGCGTATCCTCGCGTTCGTCGTACGGACGGAAGGCTTCTCTCCACGCCGGCCGCTCAGCCGGGTCCAGCATTTCCGTCACTGCGGCCACCGTTTCCTTACAATTACCGAGCACGGCGACATCTACGGCCACGTTTTTGTTCACCTCGGCCGGGTCGATGTCAAAGTGAATCTTCCGTGCTTGACGGGCATACGTGGCGAGATTGCCAGTCACACGGTCATCAAAACGCATACCGATAGCGATGAGCAGGTCGCAGCGTTGTGTCATCGTATTGGCACTCAGACTGCCATGCATTCCGAGCATTCCCACGTTTAAGGGATGATCGCTTGGAAGGGCGGACAGACCGAGCAGCGTACAGCCCGCAGGAGCGCCGATCTTTTCGATAAACGCCCGCACTTCCTGCTGCGCACCGCCCAGTTCGACACCCTGCCCGATGAGGACGAGCGGTCGTTCAGACGCGTTGATGAGTGCGGCAGCCTCTTCGAGAGAATTTTTCGACGTCGGAGGTACGGGCACGTAGCTACGGATAAAGTTGACGCGAATAGGCTCATACTCTACGGTCTCAGTCTGTGCGTTCTTCGCAAAGTCGAGCACGACCGGACCAGGACGGCCCGAACTGGCTATGTAGAAAGCCCTGCTCACAGCCCAAGCCACATCGCGGGCACTACGTATCTGGTAGGACCACTTGGAGATAGGCTGCGTCATGTTGACGACGTCACACTCCTGAAAGGCGTCGGTCCCGAGCAGCGAGGCGCCGACTTGGCCTGTGATGACAACGAGCGGCGTGCTGTCAAGCATGGCGTCGGCTATGCCCGTCACGGTATTTGTAGCTCCCGGTCCACTCGTCACAAGGCACACACCAACTTTGCGGCTGACGCGGGCATAGCCTTCGGCGGCGTGCACGGCACCCTGTTCATGACGGACTAGGATGTGGTTCAGTTGGTCACGGTAGTCATAAAGTGCGTCGAAGACTGGCATGATGGCACCGCCGGGATAGCCGAAAAGTGTCGTCACGCCGTGGGCCACCAACGAACGCATCAGGATTTCCCCACCGGTAAGTATTTCTTTCGACATAGGATATCTGTTTTTTTCGTTATACATTGAGATGTGAAGCCGGGAAGGCGGTTTTACGGAAGTACTGACCGTTTCCCTCAGTCGCCGACTCGTTTTTCCTAGTCGGCGTCCCGTAAGCCAGAGTCGCCGACCCGCATTCTTCGACCTGTCGTCAGGTCATATCAGGCGGACGCCGCCCTTGTCTGCCGAACTCACCATTGAAGCATAGGCACGCAGCGCTTTTGACACTTCTCGCAGCCTTGTAACAGGCGCCATAGGGCGCGAGGCAAGTTCCTCATCGCTCAGGCGCACATTGATGCTGCGTGCAGGGATGTCGATGTCGATGATGTCTCCGTCAACTATTTTGCCGATGTTTCCGCCAGCCGCGGCCTCAGGCGAGATGTGCCCAATGCTCAGACCGGATGTGCCGCCCGAAAAACGGCCGTCCGTGATGAGGGCACAAGCCTTGCCCAAGTGGCGGCTCTTGATGTACGACGTGGGATAGAGCATCTCTTGCATGCCCGGCCCGCCCTTAGGACCTTCGTGCGTGATAACCACCACGTCGCCCGCGGCAACACGCCCGCCGAGGATGCCCTCACATGCTTCTTCCTGAGAGCAGAACACGCGCGCCGGGCCGCTGAATTTCCAGATGCTCTCGTCGACGCCGGCAGTCTTGACGACGCATCCGTCCTGCGCGATGTTGCCATAAAGCACGGCGAGGCCGCCGTCCTTGCTGTAAGCATGGGCAAGGTCGCGGATACAACCGGCAGCACGGTCAGTGTCGAGCGACGGCCACCGCGTGGCGTGCTGCCCCATCTGGTTACAGAAGTGCCCACAGGGCGCGCTATAATAGATGCGGTCAGCTTCGGGGTCGAGTTCGGTCCGCATGATGCTGTACCTGTCGATGTCCTCACCCAGCGTAGCCCCGTTGACACGGCGCACGGAACGGTCAAGCAAGTCGCCCTTGGCAAGCTCGCCGAGGATGCCGAGCACGCCGCCGGCGCGGTTGCACTCCTGAACGGAGTACTTCTGCGTGTTGGGGGCCAGCTTGCACAGGCAAGGCACGTGGCGGCTCAGGCGGTCAATGTCGGCCAGCGTGAAATCGACGCCAGCCTCTTGTGCCACGGCGAGCAGATGAAGCACCGTATTGGTGGATCCGCCCATCGCTATGTCGAGCGTCATGGCATTCAAGAACGCCGCGCGCGTCGCTATACTCCGCGGAAGCACGCGCTCATCTCCTTCTTCGTAATACCTCATCGCATTTTCCACAATCAGTTTCGCTGCGTCACGGAAAAGCTGCGTACGGTTCACATGAGTGGCCAAGATAGTACCGTTGCCGGGTAAAGAAAGCCCCAAGGCCTCGGTGAGGCAGTTCATGGAATTGGCGGTGAACATGCCGGAGCAACAGCCGCATCCCGGACAGGCGCGGTTTTCGATTTCAGCCAGTTCCTCATCGCTGACACTGGTATCGGCGCCCTTGACCATAGCCGAGATCAAATCGACGTTCTCACCTTTCCACGTGCCAGCCTCCATGGGGCCGCCACTGACGAACACGGTTGGTATGTTAAGGCGCATGGCAGCCATGAGCATACCCGGAGTTATCTTGTCGCAGTTCGAGATACAAACGAGGGCGTCGGCCTTATGCGCATTGACCATATATTCTACACTGTCGGCTATAAGGTCACGGCTGGGCAGGGAGTAGAGCATCCCGTCGTGCCCCATGGCGATGCCGTCGTCGATGGCGATGGTATTGAATTCGGCTGCGTAGCAACCAAGGGCCTCGATCTCGCTTTTCACCAGTTGACCAACATCGTGAAGATGAGTGTGGCCCGGAACAAACTGGGTGAATGAATTAGCGATGGCTATAATGGGCTTGCCGAACTGCTCACGCTTCATGCCGTTGGCCACCCACAGGGCTCGGGCACCGGCCATGCGGCGACCTTGCGTACTGAATGAACTTCGTAACTGCTTTTTCATGCGTAGTGCTTCTCTATCTGATATTCCCGGAAGGGATACAGGATTTACAAACAGGTGTGTTGCAAAAATAAAGATTAAAGTTCACAAGACAAACATTCTGCCACAGAATTTGGACATTGGCTTCAAATCGCGAGATAGCCGCCCTGCATAATTGCTCACAACGACGACAAACGCGCAAAACCGAATACGCATCACCGCTGCTCCTACAACTGAAAACGACGCGGGAGGACTGCCTTCTGGCGTCCTCCCGCTGAATGTCTCGTGTTGACCCGTTTTTACTTGATATTCGGGTTGAGCTTGTTCCACTCCGAAATAGGAGGCAGGACGCCGAGGCCGATGACCTCGTCGCGTAGCTCGCACAAGTGCTCGTAGCTCTTGTCAAGCGCAGCCTGCTCTTCGGGCGTACCGTTCAGGGCGGCGCAATGGCAGCCGTCGGCGGTGATCGATGTTTCCCAAGCCATCATGATGTGATCATACTTATCGTTCGACACGTACGTGCCGGCCGGCCAGCGGAAAGTTTTGCCTCCCATTGCGGCACCTATCATCTCGATGGATACATAAGCAGGGCTCTGGAACGACGAACGGCCACGCAGGTTGATGATGTTGGCACCACCTTTCGTCACTTTCTGCTGGATTTCAGCCCATTGCTCTTTCGTGAGGGCGTCCGTACCGATCATGTCGATCAGCGGTTTGCCGTTCACCTTGGCTGTCGAAGCGAATACGGCCATCTGCTCTCCGTGGCCGCCATAGGTACGGCAGTTTTCCACACTGTCGAGGGCTACGCCAAAGTGCTTGGCCAACTCGCTGCGGAGACGCGTCGAGTCAAGCGCGGCCAGCGTCGTCACCTGCGAAGGCTTCAATCCGGAATACAGGAGGGTGATCAATCCCGTAATGTCAGCCGGGTTGAAGATCACGACGATATGCTTCACGTCGGGGCAATACATTTTCACATTCTTGCCGAATTCCTCTGCGATGGCGGCATTACCTTTAAGCAAGTCTTCACGGGTCATGCCGGCCTTACGGGCTGCGCCACCCGAATTGACGATATACTTGGCACCGGTGAGGGCTTCCTTGATGTCAGACGTGAACGTCACATTAACACCTTCGAAGCCGCAGTGGAACATTTCCTCGGCCACACCTTCCAGACCCGGAGCGTAAGGGTCGTAGAGGCATACGTTAGGCGTCAATCCCATCATGATAGCCGTTTGGGCCATGTTGGAACCAATCATGCCGGCTGCGCCGACGATGGTAAGTTTGTCGTTTGTTACGAAGTTCATAATAATAATACTATTTATGAGTAGTTATTTCGTTTCCTTTACCGGCACAAAATTACGGAAAATAACCACGACAGCGAATTTTGGAGGCTTCAAAAAAAACAGAGGAACGTCATTTTTTGATATAATTTAACGGCGGTGCGCCACAGACGCCCAGCTGCTGAAAACAGTCACGGCTTCCGCTTTTTCTGTCACTGCTTCCGTAAGTCCGGTCACTGCTCCCATATCATCCAGCAGGGCGTTGCAAAACCCGGCCGCCGGAAGCAGATATCCACAGGGCGTTTTGCTTTCCGGACGTCCGAAACGCAGAGCGAATCCCAACCCAACGCAAAGAAGACGAAGGCCCTCCCCACCCCGCGCTCGCTTTTCGTTGTCTCTACTGCACGGAAGACTGAATGCGGCTCGACCTGTTCAAGAAGAAAGCGGGCTTTCTCTTGTTTCGGCGCACACCTTTGCGTATCTTTGTCGGCATGAACACACCGACCCTCGTTCCGTCCATACTCATTATATATACAGGCGGCACCATCGGAATGATGGAAAATCCAGAAACCGGCGCCCTCGAAAACTTCGACTGGGAACAGCTGCGCCGCTATGTGCCTGAACTGAAACGCTTCGGCTACCGCATTGACACGCAGTCGTTCGACCCGCCGATTGATTCGAGCAACATGACTCCTTGCGATTGGCAGAAAATCGTACATATCATTGAAGAACATTACGACGATTATGACGGTTTTGTCGTGCTCCACGGCACGGATACCATGGCCTACACGGCATCGGCCCTAAGCTTCATGCTCGAAAACCTGTCGAAGCCTGTGGTCTTCACAGGGTCACAACTGCCCATCGGCCAGCTGCGCACCGACGGGAAGGAGAACCTACTGACCGCTATCGAAATAGCGGCCGCCCGCGACGACGAAGGACATCCCATGGTGCCAGAGGTTTGCCTTTTCTTCGAAAACAAGCTCATGCGCGGCAACCGCACCACGAAAATCAACGCCGAGGGATTCAACGCTTTCCGCTCGTACAACTTCCCACCTCTGGCTACTGCCGGCATCCACATTCGTTATGAGCACCAGCTCATCCGCCGCCCCGACCCGGCACGCCCGTTCAAACCGCACTACCTGGTCGACACGAATGTACTCATCCTCACGCTCTTCCCGGGCATCAGGCGCGACTTTGTGGAACACGTTGTCCGGGCCAAGGGCCTGAAAGGACTTATCCTGAAAACTTACGGAGCCGGCAATGCCCCTCAGGAACTGTGGTTAATTGATCAGTTGAAATCACTGCGCAAACAGGGCGTCATCCTCGTCAACATCACGCAGTGTTCGCTCGGCACGGTCGAGATGCACCGTTACGGGACAGGACTCCAACTGCTTGAAGCCGGCGTCATCAACGGATATGACAGCACACTCGAAAGCATGGTGACGAAACTCATGGTCCTGCTTGGGCACGGTTACAGCACGAACGAAGTGGAACGCCTAATGAACGCAAGTGTGGCGGGTGAAATCACGACCGACGAGCTCGGGGCGGGAATCCCCGCCATCCAATAGTTCTCCGCCCATGCGCATCCCCACACTCATCGTGGCCACGCTGGCCCTGACACTGACCGCCTGCGGACAACGGAACAAACCGGCAACCGTCGACGCCGACACGGTCCGCCTTAATCACGCCTCGCTTCTGACAATGGTCGAGGCCGACAGTTTTACGCTCGTCGCTGTGGACGACCCGTGGCACACGGGGCAGGAACTCCGGCGCTACGTGCTCATTGATCGGAACCGTCCGCAGCCGGACGGCCTGCCCGAAGGCACCATCGTCCGCGTTCCCTTGCGGCGAGCCATTGTTTTCTCCACCGTCCACTGCGCCTTGCTCTATGACCTCGGCGAAATCAATGCCGTCGCCGGCCTCTGTGACAGCCAATATGCCCTACATGCAGGAGTGCGCGGCGAACTCGCCTCCGGACACCTTCCCGATGCAGGCAGTTCAATGACGCCCGACGCCGAACGTCTGTTTGCCATGCAACCCGATGCCCTGCTGGTCTCTCCTTATGAAAACGGAGGATACGGGCAGCTGGAAAAGACGGGAGTCCCCCTCATCGAATGTGCCGACTACGCCGAGACCTCGGCTTTGGGCCGGGCTGAATGGATGCGCTTTTATGGCCGCCTGTTCGGATGCGGGAAACGCGCCGATTCTCTTTTTGACATCGTCGAGCAGCGTTACAAGGTCCTGAAACAACGGGCTGACGCCTATGGACCGCATCCGACATTACTGGTGGACAAAATGGACGGCGGGACATGGTATGTGCCGGCACGTCACAGCACAATGGGCCGTCTATATGCAGATGCAGGGGCACGCTATCTCTTTGCGGACCACGAGGGGACAGCTTCGGTGCCTCTTGCCTTCGAAACAGTACTGTCCAAAGCAGCCGACGCGGATTTCTGGCTTATCAAATATGGTCAGAGCAACGACCTTACGTATGGCCAACTGACCGAAGACTACCCGCCGTACGCTCGCTTTCGCGCCTATCAGGAACACCGGATCTACGGCTGCAACACGAGTCGTGTCCCTTTCTACGATGAAGTCCCGTTCCGCCCCGACCGCTTGCTCGAAGAGCTGGTCGCTCTGTTCCATCACGACGCGGATTATCATCCGCGCTATTTCACACCGCTACAATGAAAAAGGCATACGTACTGTTATGGCTCAGTCTGTTTGCAGCAGCCCTGCTCATCGGGAATCTCTTTGTGGGAAGCACGGCCGTAGCTCCCTCCGACGTAATAGCCGCGCTCCACGGGACAGCAGACAGCACGGCGACCTTCATCGTGGGCGAAACACGGATGCCGCAGGCCGTGACCGCCCTGCTGGCTGGCGGGGCACTGGCTGTGGCCGGCTTGCTGATGCAGACTCTTTTTGCCAACCCATTGGCAGACCCTTCGATCCTAGGGCTCAACGCTGGCGCTAGTTTGGGAGTAGCCGTCGCCACGCTGTGGCTCGGTGGAAGCGTGGCTGCTGTCGGCACAACCTTTTCGGGGTCCAGCCTGACGCTGTTGACCGCCTTTGTCGGCGCAGGCAGCATCATGGCGCTACTGGTCTTGTGCGCGACATGGGTTCACAACCGCATGCTGCTGCTCATACTTGGACTTATGGTGAGCTATGCGGTCAGCTCTTTAGTGTCCCTGCTCAGCTTCACGGCTGATGCGGCAGGACTGCATGCTTACGTCATCTGGGGGCTGGGCTCGTTCGGAACTGCCACTTGGCAACGGCTCCCCTTGTTCGCCACAACCGTAGCAGTAGGCGTCGGACTGGCAGCTCTGACCGTCAAGGCGCTCAACGCTCTGACATTGGGCGAAGCCTACGCCGCCAACATGGGCATACGGGTACGCCGGACGCGCATTTTGCTGATGGCATCCGCCGGTTTGCTGTCTGCTACTGTCACGGCACAATGCGGTCCTATTGCTTTCATCGGCCTTGCCGTTCCTCACATGGCCCGCATGCTCACCAGGACAGCCGATCACCGAATCCTGCTCCCGGCCACATTCCTCTGTGGAGCATCCGTAGCGTTGGCCTGCCACATGGCCTGTCGCTTACCTGGCGATGCTGGATTGCTCCCCTTGAATACTGTGACACCTCTTGTGGGCGTCCCCGTCGTACTTTATGTTATCCTCCGCCGGCGCGGAATCTCATCCTGACAACGCTTCACCAAACGGTGCCAGCCACCGGCGTATCAAGCTCCCACGTCCATATGACAAGCGTAGTGGCAAAACATCCTGTGACTACGTGAAAAAGAACTTACACGGCAACAGACAGGCTCCCCGCAACAGCGCTAAAAGGGAACAGAACTTCCGTTGTGCGTAGGAAAGCAGGAGAATTACGAAAATTTGCCCGTATTTTTTCTTTTCCCACTACCAATAAAACACTAACTTTGCCGGCGAATATCAAAACGAAATCATGAGTTACCTGATACGCCCTAAATGTTATCGCCCCCTCCTCGACAAATACGCTACGGAGCAGGGCATAAAAATGATCAAAGACTTCTTTCAACAAAACCTAGCCACGGGACTGCGGCTACATCGCGTGACTGGACCGCTGTTCGTACGCCGCGGATTAGGTATTAACGACGACCTGAGCGGGTCAGAGCGTCCCGTGACGTTTCCCATCAAAGACTTGGGCGACGCACAGGCTGAAGTAGTCCACTCACTGGCCAAATGGAAACGGCTGACGCTGGCCGAACACGGAATAAAACCAGGCTATGGCATATACACCGACATGAATGCCATCCGTGCCGACGAAGAACTGGGCAACCTGCATTCGCTCTACGTCGACCAATGGGATTGGGAACGGGTTATTCTTCCGGAGGAGCGGACTCTCGATTTTCTGCGTGCCACGGTGGAACGCATATATGCGGCCCTGCAACGGACAGAATTTCTGGTCTGTGAACGTTTCCCGAAAATCAATCCATTCCTCCCTGAGACTGTCCATTTCATCCATGCCGAAGAGCTGCGTCAGCGCTATCCCGACCTTACGCCCAAAGAAAGGGAAGACCGTATCACCCGCGAGTTCGGCGCTGTGTTCATCATTGGCATCGGTTGCCCATTGGGCGACGGCAAACCGCATGACCTCCGCGCACCGGACTACGACGACTATTCAACCATTGCCTCGAACGGCTTACCGGGACTGAACGGTGACCTGCTCATCTGGTATGACGTGCTGGAACGCGCCGTCGAACTGTCGTCAATGGGTATTCGCGTAGACCGCGAGGCCCTCATCCGCCAACTTCACGAATCAGGCAAGGAAGAAAGGCTGAACCTATACTTTCACCAAAGGCTCATGGAAGGTTCGCTGCCGCTCAGCGTTGGAGGAGGTATTGGTCAGTCACGCCTCTGCATGATCTACTTGCGCAAAGCACACATCGGCGAGATACAAGCAAGCATCTGGCCTGACGAGATGCGCAGCGAATGTGAACGACTACACATACCGTTGATCTAATCACGAAGGGCCTCGAAGCTGGCAAACATCCACCCGACCAGCCCTCCCCTCCGTAAAAGACACAGCCCCGGACTATAAGCAAGAAAGCGATGTCCGGGGCTGTTTGTTCACAACATCGAAGCTACCACAAAAACGCCCCTTGCTGTCATGGACACAGCGTGGGGCGTCAATATACTATTGTATGGAATAAAAGTTTCACTCCATAGCGAAACGCTCTGCCTGCTCGGCGATGAGCGCCTGGTCGTCGAAATAATTGATTTTCATCGCGCGGCGCACGTCGTCAAGCGTAGCAGCTGCCACAATACGGGCGCTCTCGCATCCTTGACGAAGCATATCGTAAATAGCAGGAATATCTTTTTGGAACTCACGACGACGCTCGCGAATAGGACCAAGTTCCTCCTGCAATATAGAGTTGAGGAAACGCTTGACTTTCATGTCGCCAAGTCCGCCACGACGGTAGTGAGCCTTCAACTCATCAAGATTTGGATAGTCAGGCAAATAACGTTCGAAGTGCTCAGGACGACAAAAAGCATCCAAGTAAGTGAATACGGTGTTGCCCTCAATCTTTCCAGGATCCTGAACATGGATATGCCCGGGGTCAGTGTACATGCTCATCACCTTCTTCTGGACCTCATCCGACGGATCCGAGAGATAGATGCAATTGCCGAGCGACTTGCTCATCTTGGCTTTTCCATCAGTTCCCGGCAACCGGAAACAGGCTGCATTGTCCGGCAAGAGGATAGACGGCTCGACGAGCGTGTCTCCGTAAATGTAATTGAAACGACGCACTATTTCCGTAGCTTGTTCAAGCATCGGTTTCTGATCTTCGCCTGCCGGCACTGTCGTCGCGCGGAAAGCCGTGATGTCGGCCGCCTGGCTCACTGGATAGGTGAAGAAACCGACAGGTATACTCGACTCAAAACCACGCATCTGGATTTCAGTCTTAACAGTTGGATTCCTTTGCAGCCGCGAAACTGTCACGAGATCCATAAAATAGAACGAGAGTTCGCACAATTCCGGAATCTGGGACTGAATGAAAAGTGTAACACGTTCAGGATCAAGCCCGCAAGCCAAGTAATCGAGCGCGACCTCTATGACATTCTGGCGCACCTTCTCGGGATTTTCCATATTGTCAGTTAATGCCTGCGCATCAGCAATAAATACAAACATGCGCTTAAAGTCGCCAGCATTCTGCAACTCGACTCGGCGACGCAAAGAACCGACATAATGACCAATGTGTAGGCGGCCCGTCGGGCGGTCGCCTGTCAGGATGATTTTTTCTTTTGACATAGCATTGAAAGTTGGAACAGGCGGCAGGACGTAGCGAACTGCGCCACTGCATAAAGGCCCGAACGAGGTACAAAGTTAACGAGAATGATGCTTAACAGCAAACTTTGTGACGTTCTTTTACGCCAGGTAAACAGGAAAAGGAATAAGTAGTATCTGTTTTGACATACACCAGTACCAACTCCCAAACCAACATACAAGTTTGCAGCCGCATCTTGCAGACGAAAACCGAACGGCTTAAATCCTCATTCTCTAATTCTAATGTTTCATACGCGAAAGCCAAAGATTTCTGCACAAAAAAGAGGCCATCGCCGCACGGACTGCAACGATGGCCAAATCAAGAGATAACACGTAAATCTATGACTTACTTCTTGGCTTTCTTGGCGGCTTTGGCTGCAGCTTTGTCATACTTCTTCCAAGCCTTCTCTGCACCCGCCTTCAACTCTTCCGTAAATTTTTTGGCTGCCGCCTCGGTGGCTGCTTCGTCTTCGGGAGAAGCAAAAGCATGCTTGTAACCCTTGATCTCATTCCAGTGACCGCGAGTGAAATCGGGAATAGCTACAGGCGCACACCCGTTATCCATTGAGAGGGCGCCCAATTCGGCCAAGCAACACCACTCGGCCAAGTCATATACGTCCATGTCAAGAGGAAGGCCGTTCTGCAAGCAGTAAACAAGACGGGCATCCATGATGAAGTCCATGCCGCCATGTCCGCCAACCTCTTTGGCCATTTCGCCGTACTTTTTGAGAATCGGGTGCTGGTATTTGGCAACCAACGCATCCATCTCAGACTTCGGCATGAAGCCGTGAGAAGAGAGATTGTCAACTTTCGGCTGTACGCCAGAAGCGGCCATCTGGCTCTTGTCAAGCGCGTAACCTTCCGTGGGATACTTATTGGCAAAGCCTTTGGTTCCGGTCAACTGATAGAGCCGGTTGTAAGGCTGCGGATTCATCACGTCGTGCTGAATCTCAATGACCTTGCCGTTCTCCGTACGGATGAGCGTCGTCGTGTGATCGCCATTCTTAAAATCGTTGCAGGGCTGTCCGGTTGCTTTTTCAACATACTCTTTGCCATGAACCGACTTCGTGTCCATTGCTACGAGCGTCACCATACGATCGCCACGGTGAATGTCGAGGGCCTGAGCCACGGGACCAAGGCCATGGGTTGCATAGACATCACCTCGGTGATCTTTGTTGTAACGCATACGCCATCCGAGCTTGTCATCCTTGTTTTCCTTCCAATAGTACGGCCAGAAGTCATCCAGATTATGGATATATGCACCTTGCGCACGGAGAACCTCGCCGAAGACGCCCTGCTGAGCCATGTTCAGGGTGTTCATCTCAAACCAGTCGTAGCAGCAGTTTTCAAGAATCATGCAGTGCTTGCGCGTTTTTTCGCTCAGGTTGATAAGATCCCAGCACTCCTGCAAATTCATAGCTGAGGGAACCTCGATTGCCGCATGTTTGCCATTCTCCATAGCACACTTGACCACAGGGAAGTGATGCTTCCAATCGGTTGCGATATAGACGATGTCGATATCTTCACGCTTGCAAAGTTCTTCATATCCCTTTTCGCCCGAATAAACGACGGCAGGGGGCATCCCAGCCTTGCGAAGGATGTTCTGGCAGTTCTCAGCACGAGCTTGTTCATAGTCACAAAGAGCGACGATCTGCACACCTGGAATATGACACCAACGCTCTACTGCACCGGGGCCACGCATACCCAAACCGACAAAGCCCACACGAACCACACTGAGCTTAGGAGTCACGAGATTAAGCACATCTTCCTGACCGGCAGGACGTTCGGGCACGTCTGTCACAATGGTATGATTTTGCCATTTCCACGGCCAATTAAACTGCGCACTTGCAGGTTGTGCGACAGCCGAAAAGAGCAACGCCATTGCCCCTACAAGAATCTGATTAAGTTTCTTCATAATTCTTATTTTTATGATTGGTATATCTGTTCAAACACTTATTAATGCCCAAGAAATCACATAAGGTACACAAACAGGAAATGATATCTTCTATACCTATCCATGCAAACTGTGAATGGCTTTCATGAGACAAAAATAACAATTAATAAGACAACTTCCAAATCATATAGAAGTAAAAGGGAAACTTTTTATATATAATGGCCAGTTCCTTAAATTCGAAACTGGCCATCATTATATAAAAACTCACTGCAAGCGTGCCTTGGCTTCAAAATACTTTTTGATTTGTTGTGCCATTGCATTTGTCGGATCAAGTGCCAGCAGCAAGTCACAGTATTTAAGGGCATTGGCTTCATCTTCCTTCTGCAAAGCATACCATGCGAAATAGCTGTAAGCCTCACCTTCGGCAGCTTTATCTTCCTTGCCTTCAAGACGCTTCACGGCTTCCTGGTAGTAAGCATAAACAGAGTCATTGGGAACACGACTGTTCAATACATTGTTTACACGAGCGCGCCAAAGCGGACCGAGATAGGAAGTAGGAGCATCAGCAGAAATCTTTGCAAAGACCTTATCACCTTCTCCTACATATATCTCAGCTTTCGTCGAATCAGCACCCTTTGTCAGACCGGTGTAATATAAGCGACCCAAACCAAAAAGATCTGTTAATTCAGCACGCGTTCCAAGTGAGTCAATAAACGTTTGGTAGTTCTTGATGGCCTCATCCATCATGCCCATCTTGCTGTATATGTTAGAAAGACTCTTGTACACAGCAGCGGCGGACGGATTCAATTCAGTGGCTTTCGTAAAAGCTTGGAGCGCACCACTATAATCCTTCATCTGCTCGAATGTAAGGCCACGGTAATTGTAATCACGGTATGTGTAGAGCGAGTCGGGATATTCGCCTGCATTGAAATAATCCATCGCAGCAGATGCACCTTGATAATCTTTTGTTTCATAAAGATTATAGAACTTCATTCGGCGCAAGTTGATGTCTTTCGGATCCTTCGGCAAAGTAGCGTTAGTCACTTCAAGCGCCTTAGAAAAATCCTGGGTTGCATAGAGTGAAAGCACATAATTCTTCACTGCATTAAGATCTGCCTCCGGTGCATTCGCGTAATAAGCGCCATAAGCTGCTGCAGCTTCCTTATACTCATCAAGACCGTAGCAAATATCACCCAACTCCTTGTCTGCGGTGTAATTGCTCGGATCCTGACGTTTCAGACGCTGAAGCATTTCTTTGGCCACAATCGGATTGACGTACTTATATACTTGAACGTTCTTCAAAATTGCCTCAGTCACGGTAGAGTCTACCATTAACACTTCCTCAAATTTCTGACCAGCCGTACCCCAATCCTTTCTCATTATGCATACATCACCGAAAAGCATCAATCCCGGGATATACTGTGCATCAAGCTCATAGACTTTGTCTGCACACATCTTAGCGTACGGGTAGATATTCTTTTCAAGGAACAAACGCCCCATAGCAGTCACTTTTTTCTTGTCACGCGAGCGACGCACTAACTTCAAAAAAGTATCGTCAGCTTCCTCCGGATTTGTCTTTTGGAGGTCACAGATATTCAGCACCTGCTGCTCATCTTCAGGATCTAGCGTCGGGTATTCTACCTTTCCGCTCTGGGCCATCGCCGGGATGAAGCTAAAACACATCAGCACCAACAAGGCGATACCTGCACTAAAAATTTTCTTCATCGTCTTAAACACTTCGTTTATTATTATTTTCGCTATTCACTAAAAAACGTAATGCTAGGGTTAACTCCCTACTACTTCAATTATACCCCTACTATACGCTTTGCAAAAATACGCGATTTTTACCAAAGGAACAATAGTACGGCTAATTTTGTATGCGAATCTCGAAAGAAAACCGCATCACTTAAAATTTTCTCTCTAAAAGAAATTAAAACGCTTTGCTCCACTGCCCAATTGCGCAAAACGCTTAAGCGACAAAAAAAGAAGCCAGCCCTTCGGTATGTCACTTCTCTGGGCTGGCTCAGTTTCATCATTCTGGCATACTGACTTCTTTTACTTGTACTGGCAACCGCGGTAGCAATTGCGAGGAATTACAAATGATTAACTGACCTCTTTGACCGGTTAAAAAGAAAAAGAAATTTTTCACCATTGACGTTACTCTCGGATCAGTAGTAATTACGTATACAGAACGCAAGAGTGGATACTCTCCTGTCGCGATATAATACTGAAACGGTTGTCGGAAAATTTCATTCGGAGCGCTGAAACGTGACACCCACATCACTCGGACATCCAAGTTATCAAACGAACTGAGCGCCGAATCCTTGGCATCCTTCAACCAGTTTGCTCCGAGCACACCAATCACGCTAGGATCCTCCTTGACTGTTTCAAGCACGGCCTCATTTGATCCTTGTGCATAAAGATTTCCTCGAAATTCCTGGCCAAGGCAAAGAGAATCTTGCATGTAGCGCACAGTACTCGACCCGCTATCATCAAAAACTAATTTCAATTCACCTTGCTGCGAAGAATGAGAAAGTTGTTCCCAACGAGTTATCTTTCCTGTCACAATGCCACGAACTTCATCCAAAGTAATCAAACTGTCTGGATTTGATTTATTCACGACCAGCGCCATGGCATCTGTCGCTACCAAATCCGCTCTATCGGTCAAAGTGTGTGACTCCACGATTTTCCTCTCTGTTTCACTCAAAGGTCTAGTCGTTACCGCAATTCTCAAACTGTCGGAAACCAAAAGACGTATCGCTTCATTTTCGCTGCAATACACAGGTTTCATCGTCGCTTCCGGGTAATTTGCGCCGAATACGAAAATCTCCTCCTCCATTATCGGACGGAATGTTTCATCTATCGCTATATGCACATCATCGGAAGTCAGCCAATCCGCTGACTTCCGATGATTTCCACACGAAGTGGTTAGAAAGATGCACATAACGGCTGAAAAAAGCCAAAGTGCCTTCATGGAATTTCTTTTAGAAAATTCTTCTTTACTGGATCTGGAATCGAATGGGCAGCGTGAACCATACAGAAACAGGCTTACCCTGCTGACGACCAGGATTGAAACGAGGCAGAGATTTCACCACGCGCACCGCCTCACGGTCGCAGTTGGAATCAAGTCCTTGCACCACAAAGACATCGCCCACTGCACCATTAGGCAACACTACGAAACGGAGCAAAACAACACCTTGAATCTCCTGTTCAAGTGCGATCTGCGGATACTTCAAGTGGTCGCTGATATACTTCAACAAAGCATTCTCACCACCAGGGAAAGCAGGCGGTTGCTCCACCACAGTGAAGACCTCTTCTTCCATTTCCTGGCCAGCAGTACCACCGACGGTCTGATTTTCTTTCAGGTCATCGATGTTCACTGTACCACCCTCGTCACCTTTGTAAGTCGTGGCGGCGATGTCAGCTTTCGCGTTCATCAACTCTTCCATGTTTTTCAGCTCTGCATCCTTGTCGACTTGGCTATCATCTTTGATGACAGGTGCTGTCAACTGGATTGAAGCTTTCACTGCGACCTTCTCCAAAGGCTTCTGGTACTTAACCTCTATCTTTTCCTCTTTCTTCTCTTCTTTCTTTTCCTTTTTGAGTTCTGCCATTTGCATGACTTCCGTGTACGACTCATCATTAGCGTCCTCACGTTCTGCCATACGGACAATGAAAGGAATTGAAGCAAGTACTGCAATACCGATGCAGACAGCGATCAACGCATTTCGCTGACGAAGGCCCGCCTCTGAACGCAATTTATATGCGCCATAACTCTTATTACGCCCTTCGAAAACGAGTTCGCACCACTGCTTAGATATCAAATCAATTTTTGCCATAGTCTACTTATTAATAAGATTACTTAGCGGGGCGCGCCTGATAGTCCTTGATCTTCGCCAAGTCACCATCTGCAATGTTATCAATCACATACTTACCGATCCAGCATATCTGCATCTCGTCCAGTACTTGAATCAGGTTTTCAAAGTTCGAATTATCCTCCGCCTTTATAATGACGTTTGGCGTCACATCACTGTTTTTGATTTCCGAAACTTTGTCCTTATATTCTTCTTGGTTCCTTGCTGCGGTTTGAGGATCCGAACTCTGTTTCAAGGCATACTCCCGTTTGAGGGACTCAATCTTTGACTGAGCCACACGGTTCAAAGAGAGGAGCACGCGTCGTATACCGTCTTTCCCGTATTCGGTTTCTTGCAACTTGGCCGTATCAGGAAGACCCGTATAATAATAGAGTTTATTATCCTCTGCAATCAATATCGTTACGGCTTTGGAGGCTGCGACTTGGTTCTTCTGGTCGTCAGTCAAGTCTTCCTTGTTCGACGGCATTACGATTTCCAGTGTCTGCGGCTTGATCAAAGACGTACACAACATGAAGAACGTCACGAGCAACATGATCATGTCCACCATCGGCGTGAAGTCGACGCGGGCATTCATTTTCTTTTGCTTACTGCTATTTTTCTTTGCCATAACACTCGAGTTTATTCTTCGGCGCCTTCTTTCAACGAAGTAATCAGGTTATACCTGTTTTCATTGATGGCACGCAAAGAGTTCATTACATTTTTAATAACTGAGTACGGCGTCTGCTTATCAGCCTTAATAGCAATACGCATCTCAGGGACAGCCGTTCTCGCGGCTTTCACCCAAATCTTCAGTTCGTCGTTGATACTGTCGCAAGGAATACCTTCGTTTGCAGCGTTGAGCAATAAAGCCTTTCGTTGGGCGTCATCCTTTGCGAGCCAGCCGTTCATCATGTCCAGCGGCGTACCAAAAGTGGGAGCATTCTTGAACGTCTCGATTTCCTTGGCATTCAAGCTAAGAGCGCCCTCTTCGTTCATTTCCTCAGCCAGTTTGGCAAGATTTTCCGGAGTGTCCAAAGTCATGAACACCTTTCCGTTTTTCTCCACAAAGATGGTGAGAAGGTTATGATCTGGGATTTTGATTTCTGATACAGAACCCGGAGTATTAACTTTAACTGGTTCGTCTTTAACGAATGTAGCCGTAAGCATAAAGAAGGTAAGCAGCAGGACCATGACATCGCTCATAGGCGTCATGTCTATGAACGTGTCTTGTTTTTTTATCTTAAAGCGTCCCATGTCTTAATACCTTTTTTATGTTTAGTGAGTAGCGGAGAACGTCTGTACGATAGAGTAACCTACTTCGTCAAGACTGAAAGTCAGACGGTCGATTTTGTTCGTGTAATAGTTATAAGCAATAACGGCCATAGCACCGGTTGCAATACCCGAAGCCGTGTTTACAAGGGCCTCAGAGATACCAGTAGACAGGGCAGCTGAACTTGTACCACCTTCGCCCGAAGCCAAGGCACCGAACGAACGGATCATACCCAACACCGTACCGAACAGACCGGCCAGCGTACCCAAGGTAATGATAGAACCCAAAACAGGGAGGTTTTCCTGCAGCATAGGCATTTCAAGTGCAGTTGCTTCTTCCAGTTCTTTCTGAATAGTCGTAATCTTCTGTTCCTTGGTCAGACGGTCAGTCTGGTCCATTTCCTGGTATTTCAAAAGTGTTGCACGCACTACATTGGCCACAGAACCACGCTGAGCGTCGCAAATTTGAAGTGCTTTCGTGAAATCATTAGCAACGAGAGCAGCTTTAATGTTAGCCACGAACTTCGTCAAGCTCGTCTTTCCGTAAGCCGTGCGAATAGCGAAATAACGTTCAATGCTCAAAGCAATAACTGTGAAGAACATCGTCCAAATAATAGGCACCACGAAACCGCCTTTGTAGACCGTACCCATCAAGTTGGCAGGCTCCAAGCCCACGTCACCGCTCGTCAAGAACGAGAACATCACGCCTGTGTCTTCACCTCCCTTGAAGTTAGAAATGTGTCCGAACACAAGAAGGTAAATGATCAAGGCAAATACAAGACAGCCGATCATCACAGAAAAAGCTGATTTGATGCCGGTAAAACCAGTAGATTGTTTTTTAGGTGCGCTCTTCTTAGGGGCACTTGCTGTTGTTGTTCCCATGTTTGTTTTTTGATTAAAAGTTTGTAGTTAGTTCTTCTTGTTTTTGTCAGTTTGAATTTAAGGCTTTAGTTCGCAGCGTCCATTTTTCCCAGACGTAACGGAAGTTCTATTGCGGCACTACGATGGAAACGCGCCTCGAGCGTCCCCGTTTACAGCGCAAAAATAAAGAGAGAATTTGAAGTGGGCAAGTTTTCTTCTTTTTTTTGATAAAACATTTTATTTTCGCCTTTGCAAGACCGTCAGCCTGACTTCCTTTTTGTATCGATGCCGACATTCCTACGGAAATAGTTTGCAAAAAGGCGGACTGAAACATTCCCGTCACACAATAATAATGTAAATTTGCCGGAAAATCGTCCTGCTAATTCATATAACATAAACACGATAGAAATGGAAAACATTGATTGGTCAAATCTGACTTTCGGGTACATTCCCACCGATTACAATGTCCGCTGCTACTACCGCAACGGTAAATGGGGCGAAATCGAGGTAAGTTCGTCCGAAACCATCAACATACACATGGCCGCCACCTGCTTACATTATGGACAAGAGGCATTCGAAGGCCAGAAGGCTTTTCGCTGCCCTGACGGCAAAATCCGCGCATTCCGCATCGAAGACAACGCCGCCCGCTTACAGAGCACCTGCCGCGGCATTCTCATGCCCGAAGTGCCGACAGAACTTTTCGTGGAAATGACCAAGAAAGTCATTAAACTCAACGAGCGTTTCATCCCTCCCTACGAGAGCGGCGCCTCGCTCTACATCCGCCCCTTGCTCATCGGAACAGGCGCCCAAGTCGGTGTTCATCCCGCCAACGAATACCTGTTCATGATCTTCGTCACACCGGTCGGTCCGTACTTCAAAGGAGGTTTTTCCGCCAACAACTACGTCATCATCCGCGAGTTCGATCGCGCCGCCCCGCTCGGCACAGGCACATACAAAGTAGGAGGTAACTATGCAGCCAGCCTGCGCGCCAACAAAATGGCGCACGACGCCGGCTACTCCTGCGAGTTCTATCTCGATGCCAAGGAGAAAAAATACATCGACGAATGCGGCGCGGCCAACTTCTTCGGCATCAAGAACAACACCTACATCACCCCGAAGTCCACGTCCATCCTGCCGTCCATCACGAACCGCAGCCTCCAACAACTGGCCAAAGACCTCGGCATGACGGTCGAATGCCGACAGATACCGGAAGAGGAGCTCGCCACGTTCGAAGAAGCCGGAGCATGCGGCACGGCAGCTGTTATCAGTCCCATAGCCCGCATTGACGACATGGAGAACAACAAGAGCTACGTCATCTCGAAAGACGGTAAGCCGGGCCCTATCAGCGAAAAGCTCTATACCAAGCTGCGCAACATCCAGTACGGAATCGAACCCGATGTCCACGGATGGACCACGGTTATCGACTGACGCCAAAGGCTGCTACACACATTATTAATATATTAAGTTAAGTACTCCAAATGAAAACAAATACAGAACTCCGCCGCCAAGGGCGCGAAGCACTCGCCGGCCGGTGGGGCACATTCGTCGCAGCCTCATTGGTCTACATGATCATCAGTTGCTTTGTCCAGGTCCCCGCCCAACTTAGCGACTTCTCCCGCAGCGTGCTGATGACAGGCGCCGGAGTTAATTACACGCTGATGAGCACTTCTGTCGTGGTGAGCCTGCTCATCCTCCCGCTCACCTACGGTTTTGACACGATATTCCTGCGCAATCTGCGCAGTGAGCCAGTCGGTGTGGAGCATATGTTCGACGGGTTCCGCGACTATGGCCGCATCTTCCTCACCCTCCTGTGGCAAAACGTCCTCATCCTGCTTTGGACACTCCTGCTCATCGTGCCCGGCATCGTCAAGTCGCTGGCCTACGCCCAGACGCCTTACATCCTGCTCGACAACCCCAAGCTGTCCACCGTCGAGGCCATCCACCTCAGCCGGGAGATGATGTTCGGCTATAAGGGAAAACTTTTCCTTCTCCTCCTGAGTTTCATCGGCTGGGGCATCCTCTGCATCTTCACCTGCGGTGTCGGTTTCCTCTGGCTCGCCCCTTACATGCAATCGTCGATGGCTGCGTTCTACGAAGACGTGCGTGCCGACTACGAGATGCGCAAGTTGTCGCCACAAGCCTAACTTCCACCCATTCATCCCACAGTCATGCAGAAAAAAGAAATCATCATCACATCCGTGGCCGCCGTGCTGGTCATCCTGCTGGGCAGCGGCCTGTTCTACTTCTACCGGCAACACGAAAAGCAAAAACAGGAAAACGCCGATCTCGAAGCCCTCGCCGCTCTCGACAAGAAAGAGATGGAGAACGAATATACCCAGTTCGCCTTGCAGTATGACGAACTGAAAAAATCCATCAAGGACGACTCGCTCATGCAGCAACTCGACCGCGAGCAAAAGCGCGCCGAGAGCCTGCTGGCCGAGCTGAAACGCGTCAAGAGCAACGATGCTGCCGAGATAGCACGCCTGAAACGCGAACTGGCCACGGTACGCGCCGTGCTCCGCACATATATCTACCAGGTAGACTCGCTCCAACGCCTCAACCAGAACCTGACCCACGAACGCGACGAAGCCCGCGCACGCTACTCCGAAGCCACCAGCCAAATCTCGACGCTCAACACCGAGCGCCAGAACCTGACCGAGAAAGTGGCCATCGCCGCCCAGCTCAATGCCACCGGCATTAGTATCCAACAGCAAAAGAAAAATGGGAAACGCGCCCGTCGCTGCAAGGACATCAAGCGGTTCACCGTCTCGTTCACCATCACCCGCAACGTGACGGCCGAGACCGGCAACCGCAACGTCTACGTGCGCCTGACCAAACCGAACAACGAAGTCATCAACGCGTCGGGCACGTTCAACTACGAGAACCGCGCGCTTGAATACTCTGCCACCAAGGTCATTGAATACAGTGGCCAGGAACTCGGCGTAACCGTCTACATCCCCGTCAACGAATATCTGAGCAAAGGCCGCTACACTGCCTACATTTTCTGCGACGGACAAATGATCGGTTCAAGCAGCCTGAACATCGAGAAATAATTCCAGACATTCCACGCCCCGACCGCCCGGACTCTGCGGCCGGGGCGTTTACTTATCCACAGTTCCCACTCCATACACACATGATCGACGAATTGCTCCGCTACAATAAGGATTTCGTAGCTCGGAAAGCCTATGAACCCTACGTCACGACAAAATATCCAGACAAGAAAATAGCCATCGTAGCCTGTATGGACACACGCCTTGTCCAACTTCTTCCCGCTTCGCTCGGACTGCGCAACGGCGACGTCAAACTCATCAAGGTGGCCGGAGGTGTCGTGCTCCAACCTTTCGACAGCGTCGTACGCAGCCTCATCGTAGCCGTCTACGAGCTCGGTGTCGAGGAAATCATGATCGTCGGACACACCGACTGCGGCGCCCAACACATGAACGCCCCCGAACTTATCCACAAAATGACCAGCCGCGGCGTCCCACCCGACCACATCGACATGATGGCATACAGCGGCATTGACTTCGAGCATTGGCTCTCTGGTTTCGACGCCACAGAGACAGCCGTGAGCCAGAGTGTCCACCTCGTACGCCATCATCCCCTCATGCCGGCCGACCTCATTGTGCGTGGTTTCATCATGAACTCGCACACCGGACTGTTCACCGAAGTCGAAGCAGACTGAACAAATCCCTTCCTCAGGATTCCGACGTGACAACAAACCTGAGGAAAATCGTGAGAACGGGCGCAGTGACAGAAATTTCTGTCACTGCGCCCGTTCTCACGGTCAGCCGTCCGGGAAATTCTGTCAGCAAACTTGTCTCCGTCCCACACTGCATCCTGAAAGACCCGTACGCGGACAGGTCTGCCCGCGTTTTCACCTTTTCTCACAATTAGGCTGATTTTCAGGCCGACAGGCGTTAAAAACTGGAAAAACAAAGCGATTTCTGTTCCTTTTTAGCAACTTTGTCCAAATAAGTGGGGCAACATGACCCCCTATCACCGTTTCAGATATGCGCAAACTGACTCTCATCCTTCTCCTTAGCCTGTGCGTTTTCACCCCCTCCGCTGGAGCTCTACCCGACAGCCTCAGCCTCCACATCGTCGAACTTGCCATGCGTGGCGACGTACGCTCTCTGCGCCCGCTCTATGCCGAATACCGCGACTCACTCTCTACCATGTGCCGTCTGGCCTGCGACCTCACTTTGGCCGAGGACGACAGCGACGACCGCCGTTTCGTGGAATGTGTTGACAGCCTCACCCGTCTTTATTCCCGCCTTATTCCCACCGCCAACCGTGCCGCCTGGGAGATACAAAAGGCGGCTGCACTCTGCCGTCTTGGCCGCTATGATGAGGCTGCCCGGTTCTGCCGACAGCGGCTGGAACTCATGGACCGTGACGAACGTGACAGCCCCATGGCTGACGACCTCCGCTTTTACGAAGAAAAAGGAAAGCGTTACGCAGACACTGTCAGTTTTCGCGGACGCCTACTCGGCGCCATCGACCGCTCTGACCTTCCTTCCATTCTGAGGCTCAGCACCTTGCCCGACACAACCGATCTCGATCCATACGCCCGGTTACGCCTGCAAGCGGCAGTAGGCGCCGCACTCAATCGCCCGTCGTGTGTAACGTCTGCCGTCGACGCGCTTTTCCGCAACTACACCGACTCCCTTCCCGACGCCGAAGCCGGAATGCTCTTCTCTCTCGCGGCCGACGAACTCGCCTTCACCGGCCACTGGACCGCGCTCGACAGCCTCTGCTCACGCTTCTCGTCGGCTTTCGGGACATGGCATCCCGATTTAAGCCACTACCGCTACCTCGCCCGCTCCCTTGCCGACTGCCCGCAAACGTCTGTCCACCGCCCACAAGGGCAGGCTTTTACCCTAACCTCCTACGACTGGCCGTTGACAACCGACATCGGGGTCAACGGACGCTTGCTCAACGCCACGATCATTGACACTGGCACACCGTTCACGCTCCTCTCGCGTGCTGACGCTGAGACTGCCGGCGTCCGCATCCTGACCGATACGGTCAAGGTAGCCACGCTTTTCGGCCTCACTACGGCCACCACCGGCTATGCCGACGAAATCACCATTGGAGGCCTGAGCCTGCGCCATGTCCGCATCCTCGTACGCACCGCCGGTGACGACGCGTCAGGCCATCCCCTGACCAACATTCTCGGTCTTAATGAACTGCGACGCATCGGCCGGATCGAGTTCCTTGCCGACAGACTGAAATTTCCCCAGCCACAGCCATCGGACCGCCACACACGACCGAATTTTCACTTGACACCCCAAGGCGTACGTTTCCCGGCTTCACACGAAGGCTCCACTTACCTTTTCAGCTTCGATACCGGTACGGCCACCCAAGTGCTCTCTGCCGTCACTTTTCCCCCCGAACGGACAGACACAGTCCGATTCGCCCTCGATTTTGAAGGGAAGCACGTCCGCCTCCCCTATACGGTCCTGGCATCCGGCAAAGCCCCGGACAATGACGGCCTGCTGGGCATCGGTTTCGTCAGAGGGTTCGCCCGCTTTTCGATAGACTTCAACACCATGCGCATGGAGGGACACGCCGTCGCCAGCCATCCTCACCGCCATCTTTCCGCAGCTGACTGGTTCAACCGCCACGACAGCTATGCCCTTGAACGCAATGCTGCCTCGCTCAGCCTGTTGCAGCCGGCGCGCGAACGAGAACTGACGAACTTACTCGTTCTCTTAGGGAAAAACCGACCTGACAGCGTGGTCGCCATGATCGACCGAGAATTAAGCCGGACAGACTATACGACAGCCATAAGGCTGGACTTCCTGAAACAAAAGGAACTCGCGCTCGAGGATCTGGGCCGATACCATGAAGCAATGGCCACGCTGGACGAAATTGTCCGGCTGGGTTCACCATCACGCAAACTGGCTGCCGAAAGCCGTGCCAAACACGCTTACCTGAAAGCACTGCTTCACGTGGCGCCACCGGTTTTCAGGCTGAACGCATCCACGTTCATTCCCCGGCTCGCAGACGGATCTTACGCCGCCACACTGAACGGCGAGCCTGCGTCTGTCACAGTTTCGCCAGACCATTTCACGACAACGATGCCCGAACGGACAGCTAAAAAGATGGGCGTCAACGTCATACTCAAACATCATCACGTAGGGACAAACAAGCTGAAAGTCGGTCTCATCGACAGTCTGCGCGTGGGCAACGCCGTCATCCGCAACCTCATCGTATATCTGGTAAAAGACAAAAAAGCCCCTATCAGTTTGGGTATGGATTTTCTTCGCCATGCGGGTGAAGCGCGTTTCACAGCGTCCTCACTCATTCTCTCCCCCACCGGTTCGCTTGGTTTCGACGCAACATCAATCCCCCTTCGTCTAAGCGACGGTTTGCCCGTTATGCAACCGGCAGCAGACCTGTTGCCGCCTTACGACATCCCCAAACTGCGCACACAATTCGGCACGCCATATCCAGAAGCCTTCATCAACCAGTTGGAAAGCCTGACGCTTGATTTCGAGCACATGAGGCTGAAATAAAACATCCGGCCATACCCTCCCGCAATCCCCAATAAAACGCCTCACCTCACAGACGGGTTCGCACACATGCTACGGACACTTTCAGTCATTCTGCTTTTGTTCCTTTCTTTCGCCAAGGCAGGAGCCTACGATCCGCCCACGATGGGGTGGAGTTCGTGGAACACCTACCGTAACCTCATTCATGACACCCTTATCCGCCAGCAGGCCGATGCGCTTGTACGGCTGGGATTGCGGCATGCCGGCTACAATTATGTCAACATCGACGACGGTGCCTTCGATGGCCGCACGCCCGACGGAACACTCCGTCCTCATGCCACGCGGTTTCCAAACGGCTTGAAATCCGTCGTCGACTACATCCATTGTCTTGGGCTCAAAGCTGGAACCTACTCCGACGCCGGGCGCAACACATGCGCCCACTTTTGGGACCATGACAGAGGTGGCGCGGGAATCGGGCTCTATGACCACGAAGAGCAAGACGCCAATTATCTTTTCAAGAAGTTAGGTTTCGACTTCATAAAGGTCGATTTTTGCGGCGGCGACGCTAAGCAGAACACCGAAAAGCTCACCCTCGACGAACAGGAGCGCTATACAGCCATCCATCGCGCCATCTTGAAAACAGGCCGCCATGACGTGCGCATGAACATCTGCCGATGGGCCTATCCAGGTCACTGGGCACGTAACGTGGCGACCTCATGGCGCATTGCAGGCGACATCAGCAACACGTGGACATCGGTCAAGCGCATCGTCGCAGAGAACCTGTTTCTCTCGGCATACGCCACCGAAGGACATTTCAACGACATGGACATGCTCGAAGTAGGCCGAGGCATGACACCCGAGGAAGACCGCACTCACTTCGGTCTTTGGTGCATTATGAGTTCACCGCTGCTCATCGGCTGCGACCTGACCCACATCGACAGTGCAACACTCGCTCTCCTCTGCAACCCAGAGCTGATAGCCATCAACCAAGACACGCTTGCCCGACAGGCTCATGTGGTGGAATTCGCCGACAGTTGCTACGTTTTGGTCAAAGATGTAAAACAACAGCACGGCGGCACGCGTGCCGTAGCATTCTACAACCCGAGCGATCAACTGCGACGGGCTACCGTAGCTCTGTCACGGCTTAACCTGGAAGGGAAAATCGGAATCAGGGACTTGTACAAACGGGAAACACTTTCCCCTCTCACAGACGACAGTCTCACCGTCTGCGTTCCGCCTCACGGCACCCGAATTTATATTCTCACCGGAAAACCCGTCGAGCCATCGCGCTACGAAGCTGAAAATGCCTGGCTCGAACAGTACTCAGCCATTACGGATGGGAAATTTGCCCGTATTCAATATGCAAAGAACCTCTCATGCGGCTGCAAAGTGAGCGACCTTGGCGACGGAGCCATGGAAAACAACTTCATGGAGTGGCGTGACGTATACAGCCAAGATGGCGGCAATTACATTGTCGACATCGCCTATTTCAGTGGCGAGGACCGCTCGCTCACCCTTACGGTCAACGGCACTACACCTGTCACGCTCGAAAACCTGAACTCGGGCGGATGGGCGCGCAAAGCGATAGTTTCACTCCATGTCGAGTTGAAAGCGGGTAGCAATACGATCCGTCTTTCCAACAGTAAAGGCTGGGCGCCTGACATAGACTACATTGACATCAGAAAGGCAAAGCAGCCGTCACAGACTACCATGCAGGAACCATGCAACGCCATAGGGGCTCATCACACGGTCACATAAAAGAATCAGCCACTGCGTCATCTTCGTTCTAAGCTGAACACAGTGAGTTGATTGCACGATTGATCATTTACAGAACCGGTTTTCGCATTACTTGACTCGGTATTTGGCGGAAACCATTATGCACCTCCAATCGCATACACGGTCAGGAACAGACGTAGCAAAACGGCAAGATGTGACATCAGTCAAGTTGGCGGAAAAGCAGTCTTTCTCTTGCCTCAGCGCGAGGCTTTCCGTATCTTTGCAACCCATGAATGAAAGAAAGAAGAAAGTACTCGTCGGCATGTCTGGCGGCACCGACAGTTCTGCCGCCTGCCTGATGCTGCAAGAAGCCGGTTACGAAGTGACAGGTGTCACGATGCGCGTATGGGATTTGCCACGCCAGTTTACCCCGGGAAGCGACGTTCCGCATTTCATCGCCGAGGCGAAATCCTTGGCCGACCGTCTGGGCATCGCCCACTATGTGGCAGACGAGCGCGAGGCTTTCCGCCAGACCGTTGTCCGCAATTTCATCGACGAATACGCTGCCGGCCGCACACCGAACCCCTGCGTAATGTGCAACCCGCTCTTCAAATTCCGTGTGCTCACCGAATGGGCCGACCGGCTCGGCTGCGACTACATCGCCACAGGGCATTACGTCAACAAGGAAGCCGTAAATGGAAAAGCCTACATCCTCATGGGTGACGATGCCCGTAAGGATCAGTCCTACTTTCTCTGGCGGCTGTCGCAGGAGACACTGTGCCGCTGCCTTTTCCCGCTGGGCGGGATGACCAAGACAGACGTCCGTGCATATCTGGACGCCCGAGGGTTCACAGTCCAAGCCCGACAGAATGAATCAATGGAAATCTGTTTCGTCGAAGGAGACTATCGCGATTTCATCCGGGAGCAAGCTCCCGACTTGGTAAAGCTAGTGGCTGGCGGATGGTTCGTAGACAAGACAGGTCATAAGCTGGGCGAGCATGTGGGAGTACCGTTCTACACGGTCGGACAACGGAAGGGACTTGGCATCGCCCTCGGCCGACCTGCTTACGTATTGCGTCTTAATTCAGAAAAAAACACCGTTGTTCTCGGCACGGAAGAAGACCTTCTTACTACGGCCTTTTTCGTCACCGGATGGCAGGCCGCCGACCCGACGGTCCTGACGAATGAAGCCAAACTCACCGTTAGAATCCGCTACCACAGCGCCCCCATCTCTTGTCGCTGCGAGCATTTAGACGACGGACGCCTCCTCGTCCGTCTGCCGCAGGCGGCATCAGCCGTCACGCCCGGACAGAGTGCCGTATTCTACCTCGGACGACGTCTCGTGGGCGGAGGATTTATCGACTCGCAGCGAGGAATCGGCCTATATCTCTAACTCCTGTTTCCTGCACCGAACATAAAAGAACATATATATGAAAAAGTTTTTACTCTTACTGCTTATTCTCGCTGCGGGTACGGCTCGCGCCGGACGTTACGTCCACTTCGACACACCGCTCTACAAGTTCCGCGTTTACCTGACCGATAAGAAAGGTACGCCCTACTCCGTCAAACACCCCGAACAGTTCCTTTCGCAAAAATCCATCGACCGCCGGAAACGCCTTCGCCTGAAAGTGGACGAACACGATTTACCCCTGACGCCTGCATACGTCGACGGCATCCAAGCCAAAGGGCTGCGCGTGGTGAACAAGAGCAAATGGAATAACACACTCGTTGTCGAAACCACTGATACAGCCTTGGCTCAATCACTCACAGCCCTTCCTTACGTCAAGGGCATACGGCGCATCTACACCCGCCCCGATTCCATCGCCGCGCCTGATACGACCGACCGCCACAGCCGCCTGACCGGAAGACTCGACTCAACGACCAACTATTACGGCCACGGCTACACGCAAATCAAAATGCTCAACGGGTTGCGCCTGCATGAAGCCGGCTTGCGCGGACAAGGCATGACAATAGCCGTCATCGACGGCGGTTTCCACAACGCCGACATCCTGCCCGGCTTGAAGGAGACCCGCATCCTCGGCACGCGTAATTTCGTCAACGACAACCCCGACGTCTACGCAGCCCACAGTCATGGAATGATGGTTCTCGCCTGCATCGGCGCCCGGGCACCTTATTCGCTTGTCGGGACAGCACCCGAGGCATCATTCTACCTGCTCATGAGCGAAGATACGCCGACCGAACACATGGTAGAAGAAGACAACTGGTGCGCAGCCGTCGAGTATGCCGACAGCCTCGGTGTGGACATCATCACCAGTTCGCTAGGCTATTACACCTACGACGACCCGGCCGAAAGCCACACCTATCGTGAACTCGACGGCCGCACGGCCCTGAACAGCCGCACGGCCTCGCTGGCAGCCAGCCGCGGCATCCTCGTGCTCAACAGCGCCGGCAATGCGGGCAACGACCGATGGAAGAAAATCGGCGTCCCGGCCGACGCCACCGACATCCTCACCGTCGGCGCTGTCGACAGCCTCCGGCGTAACACCCTCTTCTCCTCACTTGGCAACACCGCCGACGGCCGCATCAAGCCCGACGTCATGGCCCTCGGCGAGGGCGCCGCTGCATTCGAAGTCGACGGCAGCATCATCCGCGTCAACGGTACATCGTTCTCCACGCCGATTCTTTGCGGCATGGTGGCTTGCCTTTGGCAAGCCTTCCCCGACCGTCGCCCCGAGGAAATCATCGACGCCGTCCGCCAATCGGCCGACAACGCCGGTCATCCCGACAATGTTTACGGATACGGCATCCCCGACATGTGGAAAGCTTACCAGCTCCTTGACAAGAAGTGACTACAATGGATAACGCACTGACGCTCTTCGAGCTCAATAACCTCGTGCGCACCGTCATCGACGGTACGTTCGACGGTAGCTACTGGCTAAAAGCCGAACTGAGCGAAGTGCATGAGAACAGCAACGGCAACTGCTACCTGACATTCGTCCAAAAAGATTCTAAAACCGACCGTCCTGTGGCGCGTGCCAACGGGTGCATCTGGCGCGAACGCTACGGCCTCATCCGCACTGACTTCGAGATTCAGACTGGCCAACGTCTCACCCCGGGCATGACCGTACTCGTCGAAGTAACGGTCCATTTCCACGAGTACTTCGGTTACTCGCTCTACGTCAACGACATCGATCCCGCTTACACCCTCGGCGACCAAAGCCGCCGCCGGCGCGAAATCGTGGAACAGCTCGAAGCCGAAGGCGTGGCCACCCTGAATCGCGAACTGCCGTGGCCGCGTCCCGCTACACGCATTGCTATCATTTCAAGTTCTACGGCAGCGGGCTACGGCGACTTCTGTCATCAGCTCTCGACCTCGCCCTATCGCTTCGTCACCCGCCTCTTTCCCGCCATCATGCAAGGTGAGCACACTGAAAGCAGCATCATCGCCGCCCTCGATGCCATCGCTGCCGAACGGGAACGGTGGGACGTGGTTGTCATCATCCGCGGGGGCGGCGCCGTCACCGACCTGTCGGGCTTCGACACCTATGCGCTGGCAGACAACGTCGCACAGTTTCCCCTGCCCGTACTGAGCGGAATTGGCCACGAACGGGACGAAACGGTCATTGACCTAGTGGCTCATCTCAGCTTAAAAACGCCGACGGCCGTCGCTACATACCTTATTTCCCTTCTCGACGACGAGGCTGCCCAGCTCCGACAAGCAGAAGAGCGCCTCCGACGCGCAAGTACCAGCCGGATAGACCGGACATGGCAACACTTTGAGCAGACGGCCCGCCGCCTCGCCCAAGCATTCGCACTCTATGCCTCCCGCGAGACCAGCCGTACTGACTGCCTCAGCCACCGCCTCGCGACGGCAGCCTCACGGCGACAGACTTTTGAGTCGCAGCGACTGGAAATCCTGGCGCAGCGACTGAAAGACCTGTCTCGGCGACAGATCGAGACAGGCAGGCATCGCCTTGCCCTGATCGAACAGGCCGTCCACACGGCCGACCCTCAGCGCATCCTGCGCATGGGATACAGCATCACCTTGCGCAACGGCAAACTCATACGGTCGGCTGCCACACTCTCTCCGGGCGACCGCATCACCACCCGCCTGGCCGACGGCGATGTTGACAGCACAGTTATCAAATCCTAACACGACCCCAAAACATGCCCAAACAAGAACCCATCACCTACGAAGCCGCCATGCAACGCCTCGAAGATATCGTACGGAAAATCGAAAACAACGAAATCAGTATTGACCACTTGGCAGAACAGCTCAAAGAGGCACAGGCAATCATCAAACAATGCAAGAAGCGGCTTCTTGCCGTCGACAAAGACATCAACGACTTGCTTACAGACGAAAAGACAGCCGCCCAGTAGGCCAGGATCAGCCGCCGGTTCCGCTTTTTTCCGTACCTTTGCCACACCGTATCCCTTGCGACAGACCCACCCGCAGGGGCACACAAACACAACGCACACCTCATGTCAAAGAACAAACTGGCCAAATTCGCAGACATGGCCACCTACCCGCACGTAATCGAAGCCCCGGACATCATCCACACCGACCAACCCTTTCCGCTCCGGGGGCGGTGGCACAATGACTTTTTCCACAATGACCGTCCTATCGTCCTCGAACTCGGCTGTGGCCGCGGCGAATACACCGTAGGCCTCGGACGCCTCTTCCCGGACAAGAACTTCATTGGCATCGACATCAAGGGTGCCCGGATGTGGAGCGGCGCCACCGAATCGCTGCAAGCAGGCATGACGAACGTCGGTTTTCTGCGTACTCGCATTGAATTCATCGATCGCTTCTTTGCTTCCGGCGAAGTGAGTGAACTTTGGCTTACGTTCAGTGACCCGCAAATGAAAAAGGCAACCAAGCGGCTCACGTCGACATACTTTCTCGAACGTTACCGTCGTTTCCTTGCCGATGGCGGACTCGTTCACGTGAAAACCGACAGCCCCTTCCTTTACAGCTATACCAACTACATGATTGAGGCCAACGGCCTCCCGGTAGACTTCCGCAGCGACGACCTCTACCACACTGTACTCGCCAACGACGGTGATGACGAGGTGAAACGCATCCTCGGTATCCAGACCTACTACGAACAGCAATGGCTCGATCGGGGACTGACAATCAAATACATCAAGTTCCGCCTTCCGCAGACCGGAACACTTGTCGAACCCGACGTCGAGATAGAACTCGATTCCTATCGCAGTTACAACCGCAGCAAGCGTTCCGGCCTGACGACCTCTAAGTAACCCAAAATCACGAACATGACTATATACCCCCAACTCATCACCGACGCCCTGCGCCAAGTGCGCTACCCGGGAAACGGAAAGAACCTCGTCGAAGCAGGCATGGTCGAAGACGACCTCCGCATCGACGGCATGGACGTCAGCTTCTCCCTCATCTTCGACAAGCCGACCGACCCGTTCATCAAATCAGTCGTCAAGTCGGCCGAAGCCGCCATCCACACCTATGTCGACAAGGCTGTGCGTGTCGACATAAAAGTCAAGACCGTCCAGCAAGCCCGTCCAGAACCCGGGAAAATGCTGCCGGGCGTGAAAAACATAATCGCTGTCAGTTCGGGCAAAGGCGGCGTAGGAAAAAGCACCGTGGCCGCAAACCTGGCCGTAGCTCTGGGCCGCCTCGGATACAAGGTCGGCCTGCTCGACGCCGACATTTTCGGTCCGTCGGTGCCCAAGATGTTCCACCTCGAGCACACTCAGGTCTTCGGCGAGATGCGCGACGGCCGACAGGTGATTATCCCGGCCGAGAAATACGGTGTGCGCATCCTTTCGATCGGCTTTTTTGTCAATCCCGACACTGCCACGCTTTGGCGCGGCGGCATGGCATCGAACGCACTCAAACAACTCATCGGCGACGCCGCTTGGGACGAGTTGGACTACCTTGTCCTCGACACGCCTCCTGGCACTAGCGACATCCACCTCACCCTGTTACAAACACTGGCCATTACGGGTGCAGTCATCGTCTCGACGCCGCAGGCCGTCGCCTTGGCCGACGCACGCAAAGGCATCGACATGTACCGCAATGAAAAAGTGAACGTGCCTATCCTCGGGCTGGTCGAAAACATGGCGTGGTTCACGCCCGCAGAACTGCCGCAGAACCGCTACTTCCTCTTTGGGCGCGAAGGGGTCAAACGGCTGGCCGAAGAAATGCAAGTGCCTCTACTGGCGCAAATACCCATCGTGCAGGGCATCTGCGAGAGCGGCGACGAAGGCGAACCCGTAGCCATACATGAAGACACCATGACGGGCGTAGCGTTCCGTCAACTGGCCGAAGCCGTCGTCAGGGAAACAGAACGGCGTAACAGCGAACTGCCACCGACGCATATCGTCGAAATGCAAAAGTAAGGTTTTCGAAAAAGCTTCGAAAGCCTTGCAGACACCACCACAGGAATCCCCGACACCCGAAATGGACGTCGGGGATTCATCGTAGTCCGACAGCCGATGCGCACGCACGACACAACAAAATGCCCGGACAACGCAATACCCACACTGACGCTCAGCTGGAATTCACGAAAACAGTGATAAAAAACCATGCCAGGCGGACTGCACTTTCCAAGCACGACGATAAAGTCTGGTTTCATAGTGAAATTTGCACTTTACACCACGTGAGACAGACATTGCCGATAGCTATAATAAATCGGGGCAGTATTCCCGTTCTCTCTGTCAGCCTGATAAAATTTTCTGCCAGCCGTCCTGTCGCTTCTATCACTACGACAGGTTTCTCATCCAGCAGACCTACCCTATCCGTCAGATTTATGAAAGCCTCCCGCCCTATCCCTTTGGAAACAGCAGTGCGAACGGGAAAAGAAAATCAAGTTTGAGAAAAGCGTGTCAATGCGTCAGACCTCGCGGTTGAGAAAAAGACGGCACGCCGTAGCCGTGGTGCGTGCTGTGACCTCAGCAGGCTCTACCCCATAGACTGCGGCCAGCCGCTCGATGACCAAAGGAATGAAGGCGGGCTCGTTGCGCCGTCCACGATGGGGCACCGGCGCCAGATAGGGAGCGTCGGTTTCGAGCACGAGCCGGTCTAGGGGGACTTCAGAGAGCACCGACGGAAGCGACGACTTCTTGAACGTGACAACACCGCCTATACCGAGCGCAAAACCGGGAAAGGTCAGCAATTCGCGGGCCTCCTCGGCATCACCGCCGAAACAGTGGAACACGCCGCCCGACAACTGTCCGGCATAAGGACGCAAGACGTCGACCAACTCACGATGGGCCGACCGGCAGTGAATCATCAGCGGCAGGCGGAAGCGGACTGCCCATTCCACCTGACGGCGGAAGACCTCAATCTGCTCGTCACGGCGCGAATCGTCCCAATAGAAGTCTAGCCCGACCTCGCCCACTGCAATGAAACGCCCGTCGGAGGCCAGCATCCGCTCCATCTCGTCGAGCACAGGACACGGCTCGGGCGGAAGTTCTGTCGGATGAAGCCCCAGCATGGGAAAACAGAAACCTGGATAAGCCTCGCACAACTGCAGCATGGGCGCCACCGACGCGGCATCAATGTTGGGAAGGAACAAAGCCTCTGCACCAGCCGCACGGGCACGGCTGACGACCTCGGTGCGGTCTGCGTCGAACTCTTCGAGGTAAATGTGAGTATGGGTGTCGATGTAACCAGCCATCACGACTTGCGGTTCAGCAGCGACCCGACGTAAGCCTGCAACTCTTCCTTTTGCTCCACCGGCACATGAAGTTGCTCCAACAACTCCTTTGCCTTGGCAAAATAACGTTCGATTGCGTCGAGGCAAAGCGACGAAATTCCAAGTTCATCATAAATGGCCGTGACCGCCTCCACTTTTTCTTCCGGATGCTCCGGCACATGTCCAATCCACTGGTTGAGGCGCTCGCGCTGGGTGCTGTCTGCCCGCATCCAAGCGTTGATCAGCAGGTAAGTCTTTTTGTCGCAAAGGATGTCGCCTCCGATTTTCTTTCCGAACACGGCAGGGTCGCCGTAAACATCGAGCCAGTCATCTTGCAATTGGAAAGCCAAGCCTACCTGTTCAGCATAAGCGTAGAGCAGGCTGGCCTCTTCGTCCGAAGCCCCGCCGAGGATGGCGCCGGCCTTGGCCGCACAGGCCAGCAGAACGGACGTTTTCAGCCGGATCATTTCGATATATTCAGGTTCTGTGACGTCCACGCGCCGCTCGAAGTTCATGTCGTACTGCTGGCCTTCGCCTATTTCGAGCGCAGTTTTCGTGAAGAGCCGTAGCACATCTGCATTTTCGCACGCCTGCATCAGCCGATAGGCCAACACAAGCATCGTGTCGCCCGAAAGGATAGCCGTGTTCTCGTCCCATACACGATGCACCGTGGGTCGTCCGCGACGGATGTCAGCCCGATCCATCAAATCGTCGTGCAGCAAGGTGTAATTGTGATACGTTTCCAAGCCAAGCGCGGCCGGCATAGCACGGTCCAAATCGTCACGATAGAGTTGGTAAGCCAGCAACAGAAGTACAGGGCGCAGTCGCTTGCCGCCCAAAGAGAGCACATATTTTATCGGTTCGTACAATCCGACAGGCTGGTCGGGATAAGGAATAGCGGCCAAAGCCGCGTTGATTTTGTCCAGAATTTGAGTTGAGTTATACATAATAGTGCCAGTTTTCTCCAATCAGGTTAATCTGTATTAAACTCGACAGGCAGTGTCACACGGACGCGAACCTCGCGCCCCTTGTCGCGGCCCGGCTCCCACTTGGGCATCCGGCTGATGGCGATGAGGCAGGCCCGATCAAGCATTGGGTCGGCTTTGCGCGTCACGACAGCATCGCGAATCGAGCCGTCGGTCTCGACTGTGAACGAGACTTCGACGCGGCCTTTCACCCCACGGCGGACGCAGACATCAGGATAGACCACGTTCTTGTCGAGCCACTTCATCAACGCACCCAGTCCGCCGGGGAAATGCGGCATCACCTCGACCAACTCTGTCGGCGTCAGAGGCGGTCCCGCGACAACGGAATCCGCATCGTCCCACTCTGCATTCGCGTCGGCAATAGCAGCGAGTTCGATGGCTTCTTCATCGCTAAGTTCCACCAAACCGTCGTGGCCAATGGGTTTCGCAGCAGACGGATTTTCGACAATCTCGGGCGTAGACATGGTCGAACCGGGCTTCGTGGCGCGCAAGGCAACAACCGACCGGCCGGCAGCAACGTCTTTAAGCTCATGTCCTTTTTCCGCTTCTGGCAGTTTTATCTTGCTGAACACCGTAACATCCGTCATGGCTTGCTTTATCTTGTATTGCACATAAAGCCCTGCACCGACGAACAGCACTACCCAAAACAAGATGAAACCCGAAACAATCATCAACGCCACGGCATAGCGGCGGCCCGCTTGTGAGCGCAAGCGGTAAGCACCATAGTCTTTGTTTTTTCCTTCAAAGACTATATTACACCATTCACCCGATAATAAATTGTTTCGACTCACGTTTGTTTTTATGGGATAACTGCCAAGAAGCCACACAGAGCTCCGGCTTTTTCCCGTCGATTTGCCCTACAAAAGTAAGGCAGATAATCGAAATTAATGTAACTTTGGCCACAATTTTTAGCAAGCCGATGAAAAAATCAGGGTACATCGTCGGGCTGCTTCTGGCAGCCGGAGGGACATTGCAGGCGCAGGAAGGGGCGTCGGCCTATCACTTTCTGCAATTTCCGCAGTCGTCTCACACTTCGGCGTTGGGCGGTGCGAACATCTCGGCCGTCGACGACGACGTGGCGGCCGCCATGAACAATCCGGCCCTGTTGTCAACCGTCAGCGACCGCACCCTTTCACTCAATTTCATGACGTATGCTGCCGGCAGCAAAGCTGTGGGCGCCGCGTTTGCCAAAGCCTTCGGCGAACGCCATACGGGAGCTGTCGCCGCGCAATACCTTGGCTACGGATCAATGGACGAGACAGACGCTGAGGGCAACGTGATTGGCTCTTTTTCGGCCAAAGACCTCAGCCTTACCGCCGGTTACGCCTATCTGCTCAACGATCGCTGGGCGGGCGGCGCTTCGGTTAAGATGATTTATTCCAAATACGCCGAATTTTCCTCCCTTGCGCTTGCTGTCGACGTAGGTCTGAACTATTATGATGTCGACGCAGACTTTTCGGCCTCGTTAGCCTTGAAAAACCTCGGGGTCCAGTTAAAAGCCTTCGAAGACGACCATGATCACGTGCCCTACGATCTGCAACTCGGACTTTCCAAGGGAATAGCCCGCGCGCCCATACGTTTTTCGCTGACGCTGACAGACCTGACACGATGGCGGACGTCGGACTATTTCGTGCCGGAAGGCGATGAACTCAAATCGCTGCAAAAACTGCTGAACCACGTCGTCGTGGGTGTCGACGTCTTCCCCATCGACGCGCTCTACCTGAGCGCGGGCTACAACTTCCGCCGAGCCTACGAATTGAAGGCTGCCGGCTCAGGCAAGGGCGCCGGCCTTTCGGTGGGCGGCGGCGTACAGCTGTCGCGCTTCCGTGCCGGCATCGCTTGGGCACGCTATCACTTAGCCGCCTCGTCGCTTCACTTCGACGTGGCCTACACTTTCTGAATTCCTAAGACTGCGTTAACCCTCACTCCAATGGACAAGAAAATCATCATCGCCATCGACGGCTATTCATCATGCGGGAAGAGCACGATGGCCAAAGACTTGGCACGCACTATCGGGTATACCTACATCGACACCGGGGCGATGTACCGCGCCGTCACACTCTACGCCATGCGCCATAATCTCATCGAGGACGACAAAGTAGACGCTGACGCCCTCGCCGCACAGATGGACAACATCCACATTACTTTCGGTCGCGACGAAGCTACGGGCCTGCCGTTCACCCGGCTGAACGGCGAAAATATTGAACGTGAAATACGCTCACTCGCCGTTTCAGCTCATGTCAGCCCCGTATCTGCCCTGCCTTTCGTCCGTTCGGCCTTGACACGCCAGCAACAAGAGATGGGGCGTGCCGGCGGCGTCGTCATGGACGGCCGCGACATCGGCACCGCCGTATTCCCCGACGCAACGCTTAAAGTATTCGTCACCGCCTCGGCCGAAGTCCGGGCGCAACGGCGCTACGACGAGTTGAAAGCCAAGGGCATGGAAGCCTCGTTTGAGGACATCCTGAAAAACGTGAAAGAACGCGACTATATCGATTCACACCGCGACATAGCTCCGCTGCGGCAGGCCACCGACGCCCTCGTGCTCGACAACAGCCACATGACCATTCCCGAACAAAAGGAATGGCTTTTGAACGAATTCCGCAAGGCCACAGAATCCTGAAACGCCATGAATGTGACGATCGAAATAGACGAGGGGTCGGGCTTCTGCTTTGGTGTGACCACAGCCATCCGCAAGGCGGAAGAGGAACTCGCCACCGGGACACGCCTCTATTGCCTCGGCGACATCGTGCATAACGGCCGCGAATGCGACCGCCTGCGGGCGCTCGGACTAGAAACGATAGACCACGCAGCATTCAGCCGCCTGCACGACGCCAAAGTGCTGCTCCGCGCCCATGGTGAGCCACCTGAGACCTACGCTACGGCACGCACAAACGGCATAGACATCATCGACGCCACCTGCCCCGTCGTCCTGCAACTCCAACGCCGCATCAAGCGCGTGGCCGACCAGGAACCGGACGCGCAACTTGTCATCTATGGCAAGCCGGGACACGCTGAGGTCATCGGCCTCGTCGGTCAGACCGCAGGACGCGCCATCGTCATCGAACGCCCCGAGGACGTCGAACGCCTTGACTTCCACCGCGACATCCGCCTCTTCTCCCAGACCACGCAGCCGCTCAAAGGCTTCCGTCGCATCGTCGACTACATCACGGCACACATCGTCGCGCCCGCCACGTTCCGCCCGTTCGACACCATCTGCCGCCAAGTGGCCAACCGTCTCCCTAACATCCGCGCGTTTGCCGCCCGTCACGACGTCATCCTCTTCGTCTGCGGGTTGAAGAGCTCCAACGGCCGGGTGCTCTACGAGGCTTGCCGCGAAGTCAATCCCCGCTCTTATCTCGTCGACGACCCCGCCCGCATCGACTTCAGCTGGTTCAACGGCGCGCAGACAGTGGGCATCTGCGGCGCCACGTCCACCCCAACGTGGCTCATGGAAGCCTGTCGCGACGCCATCCGTCAATACGAAGGCTGACCCGCCCCGCCCGCAATCTCCTTCACCCCACTCCTTTTTCCCGTCGCCCTGACAGGATTTTCTGTCAGGGCGATAGAATTTTCTGTCAGCCGGACAGAAAAAACGCCCAACGTCCTCCTATTACTCCTTCCGCCGTACGAAAACCGCCGCAGCGTAGGGGCGCCACTTGTGACGCCCACACGCCGGAACATCGGAACCACGGGCGGACGCAACGAGACTGAGAATAAGTCGAGTTGCGGCGGTAGGAACTGCGAAAACGACGATAAAAGGCCTGCCTCCACCGCGCGGAAAACGTTTCGCCGTCCCGGCGACGGGCGTCACAAGTGGCGCCCTTACGTACTTTACCCTTGATACGCGAGTCCAGCCGGCAGGCATCCCGCCCGACGTGCCCGCTATTTCAGCCCCCGCCGCACGAAAGCCACCGCAGTGTAGGGGCGCCATTTATGACGCCCGCACGCCGGAACACCGGAACCACGAACGGACGAGGCGGCATGGGCGGTTTTCCTGCATACTTTTTCAGCGCAACCGTCCCTGCCACAGAGCGGGCGTGCGGACGCCGGGTTTCAGCTCGCCGCCGAAGTAGTAGAACGTCGGTCCGCGACCGACGAGGGCAGCACCGGCGCGGGCCGCTTGGTCGGCCTCAGCGACGACATCCCAACGGTCGGCGGTGGAGGTGTAACGGAGGACGCAGCGGTTGAAGCGGTACCACGCGGGCGGGCGGGTCATGTAATCGTGACCGGCGGCCTGCAAAGCACGGACAAGGCTGTCGTTGCCCGACGCGCGGGCTTCGGCCAAGCGCTGCTCCCGCTGCAAGGCGGCGAGAAATACGTCCTTGTTCACCCCGCCAAGGCAGAGAGCCGTCGTATCGTCGAGGGCATAGCCCGCTCCGCCACCCAAGGCGAGAGACTCGCCCCGTCCGTCGGTCGGTGCGGCCACCGGCTCCCACCGACGGGCGGAGGGCACATAGCACCACGCCGTGAGCGAGACACTCGCCGGACAGCTGGCCGAAGCGCCCGCGAAGCCGCCGAAGAGGAAAAGACACGACTCGCCGCCACGACGCAGCGCCACGGCCACGGGCTGCGTACGCGGTTCGCCGGGAAAGGGCGGCTCCTCGCGCCACTCGGCCGTCAGACTGTCGAGCGAGAGGGAGAACATGCGGTTCGACGGCGCGCCGCTGACATTTCCGCCCACCACGTAAAGCCGCCGCCCGAGGCGGACGCCCGCCATGTTGTCCACTGCCATCGGGAGGAGCGGAAGGCCATCGCACGTAACCTCCCCGTCTTTCTCCGACCCTCGGAGTTCCCAAACCGCGGCCAGCGGGCCGTGCGACGTGGTGCCCCCGATGAACGCCACACCGCTATCCGTCGGCAGGGCGACCCCATAAGCCGCCGCCTCAGGCAAACGGCCCACACGCTCCCAGCCTCTGTCCGGCGCATCCAAGCGCAGCGCATACACGTCATTATAATACGTTTTCTTTCCGCCTTCTGCGGCCGGAACTCCGGGGAAATTGCATCCTCCGGCCACAACGAGACGCTCGCCAAGCCGCCCCGCATAAACAGCCGAGACCCCTTTCCGGTAAGCCGTATCTGCCACTCCGCCTACGGACGGCAGCGGTGTCCAGTCCCACATGCCGGATTTCGATTGGGCATGGCCGGTCAGGCACATCACACACAGTAGTGGTCCAAGCCTCAGCTTTCTCCATATTCCACGCATAGGCCTACGGATTTTCGGTGGTGAACGTTGAAGCCGGCAAACCGGCCTCATTCACCAGATTGGCACGGGTGAAAGGCTGCCATCCATAACGGATGTATCGCGGTGCAGGAACCTGCGGCGAGCGGAGGGCCACCACCCCGTCGACCACGATACGGGCATCGGCGGGATAAAAGCGCCGGTCGGCACCGGCCACTTCAAACGAACGGAGAGCGGCGCCGTCCGACGTGTGCAGTCCCCGGCCAAAATCAAAAGCCACGCTGACCGAGTCGCCCTCGACCGTAGCGATACGGAACATCGGGCCGGAGGGGATGAGCCGGTCGGCGTCGCAGCCGTAGGTCCAGACGAGCGCCTGACGGGCCAGCCGTTCGCCCACCTCGCGCTTCCGGGTGGGATGCACATCGAGCGAATCGCCCACATCCGTCGTCACCACCATGTGGACACCCGGCAGCGAAGCGGCCAGCCGCCGCTGG